>DATHTQ010000053.1:0-9330 GCA_035463055.1 Candidatus Limnocylindria bacterium | reverse complement strand
AACTGGTGAACCGCCTGCCCGGTGAAGTGCTGGCCGAGTTTTCGCGCTTCGCGCCGGGTCGCTCGCCCGCGGAGTGGGCGCTGCGCTGGGGGTGGGACCACCCGCAGGTGCACGTGGTCCTGTCCGGCATGGGCGACGAGGCGCAATTGGAGGAGAACCTGTGCACGGCCGGGGACGCGGTGCCAAACGCGCTTTCCGAAGGGGAGCGGGAGGTGTTTTCCCGCGTGAAGGCCGTGCTGCTGGAGAAGACGAAGGTCCCCTGCACGGCCTGCGGCTACTGCATGCCCTGCCCCTATGGCGTGGACATCCCTGAGTGCTTCGCCCACCTCAACGACAAGTACCTGCTGAATGATCGAGGAGCGAAGTACCGCTACATGCGCGCGCTGGGCGGCATGGCGCAGAAGCCCTCCAACGCCTCGCTGTGCGTGGCCTGCGGCAGGTGCGAGAAGCACTGCCCGCAGTCCATCGCCATCATCCGCGAACTGAAGACCGTCGTCCGCGAGATGGAGGGGCCGCTGTACCGGCCCATGGTGTGGGCGGCGAAGAAAATCCTGCGGGTAGGAAGTTGAACGCTGTATCCGCAGCACAGAAACCGGGCCGGAAAATCCGCGCCCGGTTTGTCTTACGGCCCCCATTCGGGTATGATAGGGCCAGTCAATTCCATTTCACACGTCAGGGGGGATACGCTTGTACAATTTGCTGGTAGGCGGCGCCGCCGGCCAGGGCGTGGAGACGACCGCGGCCATCCTTGAGCGGCTGTTCAAGGACGCGGGCTGCGGTGTTTTCTCGATGCGCGACCTCATGTCGCGCATCCGCGGGGGCCATAACTTCACTCGAATACGCTTCGGCAGCGAGGTCCCGACGTCCCACTCCGTGCACCTGGACGGCGTCATCGCGATGAACGAAGAAACCGTCGCCCTGCACCTGGACGAACTGCGCGAGGGCGGCTTCGTCATCTGCGACGACAAGGTGGCCGACCAGGACCCGCGCCTCATCAAGATGGACATGGACGGCATCGCCAAGGGCCTTGGCAACGTCCGCGCGGCGGGCAGCGTGGGCATCGGCGCGGCGCTGAAGCTGTTCGGGTTCGAGTTTGACGCGGCGCACGCCGAAGCCGCGTTCGGCACGACGCTGCGCGCGGACCTGGTCGAGATCAACGTGCGCGCGGTCAAGGCCGGGTACGACGCCGTGGAGGCGAGGTTCGAGCGCCCGGGCGGGAACTTCCAGGACAACATGCTGGTGTCCGGCAACGCCGCCATCGCGCTGGGCGCGCTCGCGGGCAACATGCGCTTCTATTCCGCCTACCCGATGTCCCCCTCCACCGGCATCCTCGTGTTCCTGTCGCAGACCTCGAAGGAGACGGGCATCGTCGTCGAGCAGGCGGAGGACGAGGTCGCCGCGATCAACATGGCGCTGGGCGCGTCGTTCGCGGGCGCCAGGGCGATGACCGGCACCTCCGGCGGCGGGTTCTCCCTGATGGTCGAGGGCCTGGGCCTTTCGGGCATGGGCGAGATCCCGCTGGTGCTCGTGGACGCGCAGCGCCCCGGCCCCACGACGGGCCTGCCCACCCGCACCGAGCAGAGCGACCTGCTGTTCATGATTTCGGCCTCCCAGGGGGAGTTCCCGCGCATGGTCATCGGCGTGCGGCACCACCTGGACGCTTATGAGCAGACCATCCGGGCGCTGAACATCGCCGAGAAATACCAGATACCGGTCATCCTGCTCACCGACCAGTACCTTGCCGACGCGACGGCGACCGTCCGGGTGCCCGACGCCGCGGCCGCCGAGATCCGCGAGCCGGACCCCATCCCCGATGGGGAGTACCTGCGCTACAGGTATACCGAGAGCGGCATCTCGCCCCGCATCATCCCCGGGGACCCGCGCGGCTACGCCGCGGTGGACTCCGACGAGCACGACGAGTCCGGGCGCATCATCGAGGACGCCGAGACCCGCATCCGGATGATGGACAAGCGCATGCGCAAGGCCGAACTTCTCCGGGAGGAACTGCAGGAGCCCGAGGTCCTGGGGGACGGGAACGCCGAGGTGCTGCTCATCGGCTGGGGCACGATGTACGGGCCGCTGCGCGAGGCAATAACGCTGCTCAACGCCCAGGGCGGCGCGCGCTACGGCGCGCTGGTGTTCGGCGACGTGTGGCCGCTGCCCACGGGGACGCTGCTGGAAAAGGCAAAGCGGGCGAAGACGCTCATCAACGTCGAGCAGAATTTCACGGGCCAGCTGGGGCTGCTCATCCGCCAGCAGACCGGCATCGCGATGGACGCGAAGGTGCTCAGGTACGACGGGCGGCAGATGTCCGGCGAGGAAATCGCGGAGCGCGTCCGGGAGGGAGGACACTGATGGCAAGGCATGAATACAGGCTCTGGGAAACGGCCTGGTGCCCCGGGTGCGGCAACTTCTCCATCCTGGACACGCTGAAGAAAGTGCTGGAGGAACTGGAGTACGACCCGCACGACGTGCTGCTCATGGGCGGCATCGGCCAGGCGCCCAAGCTGCCCCAGTACCTCGAGGGCAACCACTTCTGCGGGCTGCACGGGCGCGCGCTGCCCCCGGCGGTCGCCGCCAAGATGGTGAACCCGAAGCTGAAGATCATCCTCAACACCGGCGACGGGGACAGCTACGGCGAGGGCGGCAACCACTTCATCCACAACGTGCGGCGCAACGTGGACATCACCCACTTCGCGCACGACAACCGCCTCTACGCGCTGACCAAGGGCCAGCCGTCCCCGACCACCAGCGTCGGCATGACCACCGAGGTGCAGCCGGACGGCAGCTACAACACGCCGTTCAACCCGCTGCTGACCGCGCTGTCCTGCGGGGCGGGGTTCGTCGCGCGCGGGTTCTCCGGCAAGCCGGACCACCTGGCGATGCTCATGAAGCGCGCCATCGAGTACCCGGGCTACGCGCTGGTGGACATCTTCCAGAACTGCGTGACCTTCAACAAGCTGCACACCTACGCCTGGTTCAACGCCCACACCTACGAGCTGGACGACACCCACGACACCGGGGACCTGCAGGCCGCGATGCGCCTGGCGATGATGGACGACGAACGGCTCCCCATCGGCGTGCTCTACGAGAAGAGGATGCCGACCTACCACGACAAGAACACCTCGCTGAGCGAGGGCCAGGTCATCGCCGGCAGCCGGACGGACCCGGCCATCGTCCAGGGGCTGATGCGCAAGCTGGTGTAACCGTTCACGCAAGCAAGGCATCCGGATAGACAGGAACCGCATCCCCGCCGCGAGCAGCCACGGCGGGGATGCGGCTTGGGAGGGGCGGATTGGCGGATACCGTGAAAAGGCTGGACAGCCCGCGCGTCGCGCTGCTGGCGCTGGCGTCGGCGTGGGTGCATTCCACGCTCGCGCCGTGGTGCCTGAAGGCGGGGCTCGCGGCGCACGCCCGCGCCGCGCACACGGCCGCGGTCATTGAGGGGACCGTCAACGAAACGCCGGAAGCCGTGCTCGCGCGCGTCCTGGAGCAGCGGCCGGACGTGCTGGGCGTGTCCTGCCATATCTGGAACATCGCGTTTGTGGAGGCGCTGCTGCCGCTTGTGCGCCGCGCCCTGCCGGGGTGCGTCGTCGTGCTGGGCGGGCCGGAGGTGTCCCCGCGGCCCGGGGACGCGCTGGCGGCTTTGCCGGAGGCGGACTTCGTCATCGTGGGCGAAGGCGAGGTCGCCTTCGCCATGCTGGTGGACGCGCTGTGCGGCATGGGGAGTATAGGGGACGTGCCGGGCCTCGTGCATCGCGGCATGGATTCGCCGCGGGTGCCGCCTGCCGGGGGCGGCCTCGCCGTGTCGCCGTACACGCCGGAGTACGCGGCGCGGCTGGGCGGGCGCATCGCCTATGTCGAGACCAGCCGGGGGTGCCCGTTTGCTTGCGCGTTCTGCCTGTCCGGCGGGGAGGGTACGCGGTTCCTGCCGCTGGAAGAGGCATACGCCCGCATCCTCGCCGCCGCGGCCATGGGGGCGCATACGCTCAAGTTCGTGGACCGCACCTTCAACGCGAACCCCGCGCGCGCGAAGGAAATCCTGCGGTTCATCCTCTCCCGCCTGGGCAAGGATATCCCGCCGCATACCGTATTCCATTTCGAGATCGCCGCGGACCTGCTGGATGAAGAGGCAATACATATCGTCCGGGAATCCCCCGCCGGGCTGTTCCGGTTCGAGGCGGGGCTGCAGTCCCTGGACGAAGGCGTGCTGCGCGCGGCGCAGCGCCGCACGGATACCGCGAAAGCGCTCCGAAACTTGGAGGCCCTCATCGGGACCGGCAAGGCGCACGTGCACGCGGACCTCATCGCGGGGCTGCCGGGTGAGGGCCTGGAGGATTTCGCGCGCGGGTTCGACCGGGCGTACCTGCTTCGCCCGCACGCGCTGCAGCTGGGGTTCCTCAAGCTCCTGCACGGCAGCGCGATGCGGAACGACCCCGCGCGGTTCCCCTGCGAATTCGACCCGCGCCCGCCCTACGAGGTGCGCCGCACGCCCGCCATGGGGGAGGGGGACTTCGCGGAACTCAAGCGGACGGCCCTTGCGCTGGACAAGCTGCACAATTCCGGCCGCTTCCCGCGCACGCTCGTCTTCCTCACCGGGGAGGCGGGCGTCCGCCCCTACGATTTATTCGCGGGAATCGCGAAAGAGATGGTGGCGCATCCCCGCGGCGCGGCGATGCCGCTGGACGCGCTGACCGGGCTCCTGCTCGATCATTCCGTCGCCTTCGTCCCGGGCGAGGCGGCGCGCCTGCGCGACCTGATGCTGCTGGACCGGCTGTGCGGCGTCAGGACCAGCGTCGTGCCGGAATGCATCAAGCGGCCGGACGCGCGCATGCACGCGGTGAAACGCGCCATGGACCGCCGGTTCCCGCGCGGGGAGGGTATTGCCCGTTCCTATGGTATCCTCTGCGCGGGGGAGGAGCGGGCGGTATGCGTGGATTATGACGCCCCGGACCCCGTGACCGGGCAGTATGCGGCGAACATCGTGCCGCTGCGGGAACTGGCCGGCTTGCATCCGTAAATCCACCGCATCAAAGGAAAACCGCGGCGATGGCTTCCGTGCCCCGCCGCGGTATTTTTATTGGCTTTTGCTGGGTTTACAGCTCTTCCACCCGGTCGTTCGCGTACTCGCAGAAGGCGTAGCGGATGCCGTTCTCCACCACAGGCTCCGAGCAATGCGCGAGCCGCCAGCCGGGCAGCCTGTCCAAATCCGGGAAAAACCGGTCCGCCGGGGCCTGGGCCTCGACGCGGGTCACGTAGGCGACGTCGCAGCAGGCGATGTACTGCGCGTACAGCGTCTCCCCGCCGATGAGCATCACGTCCTCCGGGCGGAAATCCTTGACAGCCTCGCGCAGCTCGTCCCGGGAGCGCACAACGACGGCGCCCTCCGCCTGCAGGTCCGGGTTGCGGCTCAGCACTACGTTCACGCGGTTCCTCAGCGGCCTGCCGCCGGGGAGCGAGCGCAGCGTCGCGCTGCCCATGACGACGACCTTCCCGCGCGTCATGTCGGAAAAATACCGGAGGTCGCCCGGCAGGTCGTAGATGAGCCCGCCGTCCTTGCCGATGCCCCAGTTCCGGTCCGCCACCGCGATCGCGCGCACTGCCCGCCTCCTGTTACGTCGCCACGGGGATTTTCCCCGGGAACGGGTGGTACCGGTAGTTCTCCAGCGCGGCGTGCTCCGGCCGGAAGGCGTAGAAGTCGCGGACGCCCGGGTCCAGCCGGAACGCGGGCGCCGGGAGCGGCTCGCGCCGCAGCAGCTCCTCCACCAGCGGCACGTGCCGGTCGTAGATGTGCGCGTCGGCGATGACGTGGACGAGCTCGCCCGGTTCCAGCCCGCTTACCTGCGCGAACATGTGGACCAGCGCCGCGTACTGGCAAACGTTCCAGTTGTTGGCGACCAGCATGTCCTGTGAGCGCTGGTTCAATATTGCGTTGAGGGTGTTCCCCGACACGTTGAGCGTCACGCTCCAGGCGCAGGGGTAGAGCGCCATTTCGTGCAGGTCTTCGTGCACGTACAGGCTGCTGATGATGCGCCGGGACTGGGGGTTGTGCGCAAGGTCGAAGAGGATGCGGTCCACCTGGTCGAACATGCCCTCTTTGTACCTGTGCTTGACCCCGAGCTGGTACCCGTAGGCCTTGCCGATGCTGCCGTTTTCGTCCGCCCAGGCGTCCCAGATGCGGCTGCCAAGGTCATGCACGTTATTGGATTTCTTCTGCCATATCCACAGCAGCTCGTCCACGCAGGCATGCATGCGCGTCTGGCGCAGGGTGAGGGCGGGGAACTCCTCCCGCAGGTCGTAGCGGTTGACGATGCCGAACAGCTTGACCGTGTGCGCGGGGGAGCCGTCCTCCCACCGGGGCCGCACGGGTAAATCCGTGTCCCACACGCCGCGCGACAATATCTGCGCGCAGTTGTCCATGAAGATGCGGTCCGCCAGGCTCATGCCACCTCCGGCGCGTCGCGCCGACCAAAATATATCCGCCGTAGGCGGAGGCCGCGGCGCCGCCCATATGCGGGCGGCCCCGTGGTCCGGCTGCGATGCCGGGCGTTACGCTTCCTGGTCGGGGAAGAGGCGCTTGAGCAGCCCTTCCAGGGCGCGGCCCTGGCGGGAGTCGTCCTTGGACATCTCGTGCAGCGCGTCGTGCAGCCCGCCGTAACCCAGCTGGCGCGCCAGGTCCGACTTGTTCTTCTTCTCCCGGCAGCTGCGCACCTCCGCCTCCAGGCGCTGGCGCATGTTGGAGCGCGTGTCGGCGCTCAGGCCCTCGCCCAGCAGCTCGGCCATATGCGCCGCGTGCTGGGCCTCCTCCGCCGCGATGCGGTAGAGCAGGCTGGCCGCCTCCGGATAGCCCTCGCGGTCGGCCGCGCGGCCCATCGCGAGGTACAGGGCAGCCTCCCGGCAGTCTTCCTGGAAAAACACCCGAAGGTCTGCCTGCACCTTGGGGTCAATGCCGCGGACCAGCCCCACCTCGCCCTCGTCTGCCCAGACGTGGCCCTTGACGAGCGGCTTGAAGTGCTCCTTCCCCACCTTGCAGACAGGGCAGATGGCCGGCGGCTCTTCGCCTTCGTAGATGAAGCCGCATACTTCACAGATCCATTTCATGGCCTTACTTCCTTAGATGAAATACTTGCGGATATATTCCGGCGCCTCGGCGTCGTCGGCGCTGACGGACAGGACGAAGCGGATGCCGCGCTTTTCGGCGAGGGACTCCAGGGCCGCGAAGAACCGCTCGGTCTCGCCAAGCCCGACGCGCACGAGCTTGAGGAAGGCGTCGATGAAGATCACGGACACGTCGAAGTTCTGCGCAAGCATCCCGCAGAGGAACCCGAAGAACATGTCCGGCCCGGACATCCCGTATTCGCCGGCGTTGACGAACCGGATCTCGTGGCGCAGGTCGAACATGTAGCGGTTGTCGTCGTCCACGAAGATGACGTCGCCCTTCTGGTCCTTGATGGCGTCGTTGGCCATGTCGATGATACGCTTGGTTTTCCCCGAACCCTTCCGTCCGTGGATGACCTGAATCATGGCGCATTCCCCCCTTTATGATTCTGGGGCCAGTATATCACAGCGGCCCCGGGTTGGGTACCCCGCCGTCCTCCTCAGGCTCCTCCGGCTCTTCCGGCGGGACGCCGCCGTCGCCGGCCAGGCCCGTGAACGTCCGCTTCCCGGCCACGCGGCGCAGGCGCTCGCGGCCCTTTTTGTCATGGCGGCACACGCACCAGTGGCGGCACCCCTCGCACGAATCCAGCCCCGATGCGCGCACCATGGGGGAGCGGGCGATGTCGCCGGAGAAGATGGCCTCCGCGATTTCGCGCGCCTTGCGCTCGGTGAGCTCCAGCAGGCTGTCCATCTGCTCCCGGGTCAGCGCGCGGTCTGCCTGGCGGACCTCGCCGCTTTTGGTAATGTACCCCGGCAGGCTGGCGTGGCTGTCCGGGTCGTCCATCATGCGGATGACCTCCGGGTCCGAGAGCACCACGCCGTTGAGGCGCAGCCGCTTGCGGGCCTCCCGCTCGGCCTCCGCCGCGTCCTTAGCGGAGACCACCGGGTCGTCCATCTTCTGGTAGAACGCGCCCGCGGGCTTGCCCCCCTCCACCGCGCCCAGCGCGGCGCGCAGGTAGAGCAGCAATTGCAGCTGCAGGCCCTGGGCCAGGTCGGAGGGGTCCAGGTGCGCGGCGCCGGTCTTGTAGTCCACGACGCGCACGTACGGCCCGCCCTGGCCCTCGGCCACGTCCACCCGGTCGATGGTGCCCCGCAGCGCCAGCGCGGTGCCGTCGCCCAGGGGCAGCATGATGGGGGGCACGGCCTCCTCCGGGCCGAAGCGCAGCTCCGAGTACAGCGGGCGGAACGCGGAACCCTGGGCGCCCTCGGTCACCGCCCAGGCGGTGCGCCGGGCGACGTCAAGGTAGCGCTCCGCCGCCTTGGCGCTGCGCGGCGTGTCCGCCCAGGGCTGGCTGCGCCAGTCGCGGGTCAGGTCCCACAGCACCTCGTCCATCATGCGCTCGGTCTCCTCGCGCGTGACCTCGGGCCACTCAGGGTGCCGGCGTATTTTCCGGGCGAAGCCGTCCATCGCCGCGTGGGCGAAGTTGCCCAGGTCCTGCGGCTTGACCGCCCACTCCTCGCGCTCGCGCGGGCGCAGCCCGTAGTCCACGAAATGGCGGAACGGGCAGGCGGCATAGGTTTCCAGCCGCGAGACCGACACCGCGCGCGCGTCGAACAGCTCCCTGGGGTCCACCGCCACCAGGCGCTTGGCCGGGTCGTCCCCCGCGGCGGCGGCGACCACCGCGCGCGCGGTCTTGGCGTAGGCGGGCTGCTCGCGCAGCCAGTCCAGCGCCTGCCACCAGACGCCGGACATCTCGCCCGCCACCAGGCGCGACGCGATTTCGTCCATCGCGGCGGCGGGGGCCAGCGGCGCGGGGTCGCGCAGGATGCCGATGGCGCCGCCCTCCTCCACCAGCGTGGGGAAGAGGCGGCGGATGCGGGTGAGCTCCGGCAGCGGCGCCGCCGCGTCCCCGCGGTCGTCCGACAGCGCGTAGGACAGCCCCAGCAGGCGCGAGGGCGCCGCAGCGGCCTTCCAGAAGTCCAATTGGCGGATGGCCTCGCGGTCCGACAGGGCCAGGCCCAGCCGCGCGCCCAGCGCGCCCTCCAGCCGCTCGCGGTCCGGGTCAGACAGCAGCGCTTCATCCCGCAGGCTCAGTGCGCCCTGGTGCAGGCCCAGCACGACGACCACCTGCGGGCCGCGCACCATGAGCTGCCCCAGGAAGCCGACCTGCACCGCGTTCTCGGTGGGCGGCAGGGCCGACAGCTCGGTCATGCCTAGGCCCTGCTCAAGCC
>DATHTQ010000052.1:0-7910 GCA_035463055.1 Candidatus Limnocylindria bacterium | reverse complement strand
TGCGCGTGCGCCGCCGGGTGGGGCGGGGTCAGAGGAGGTTGACGAGCAGCAGCGTCAGCTGCGGGACGTAGGTGATGATCAGCAGCGCCGCGATGCCGCAGATGATGAACGGCGTGATCTTGCGGATGATTTCCCCGGCGCTGATGTTGCCTACGGCGGCCGCGGCGTACAGGTTGACGCCAACCGGCGGGGTGATCTGCCCGATGGCCAGGTTCACGGTCAGGAACACGCCCAGGTGCACCATGTCCAGCTTCAGAAGCACCGCGATGGGGGTCACGATGGGCATGAGGATGAAGAACGCGGAGTTCGCGTCCACGAAGCACCCGGCGATGAGGAAGATGACGTTGATGATCAGCATCAGCACCAGCTTGTTGGAGCTGACCGACAGGATGGCGTTGCTCATCGCGGCGGCGGCGCCGGAGATGCTCAGCGAGTAGGTGAACAGGCCCGCGCAGGCGACGATGAACATGACCGTCGCGCTGGACACCGCGGCGTCCAGGAAGAGCTTGCCAAGGTCCCGCAGCTTGATCTCGCGGTACACGAAGACGCCGATGACCAGGCCGTAGATGACCGCGACGCCCGCCGCCTCGGTGGGGGTGAACACGCCGCCGTAGATGCCGCCAAGGATGATGACCGGCATCAGCAGGCCCCAGACGGCCTCCTTGAAGGCGGCCCACCGCTCCTTGGGCGAGTGCTTCACGTCATGGACGATGTTCTTGTTGTGCCGGGAACTCCAGCGCGCCGCGATGACGTACGAGATGCCCAGCAGGATGCCCGGCAGCCACCCGCCCATGAACAGCTTGGCCACGGAGGTGCCCGTGATGGAGGCGTACACCACGTAGGCGATGCTGGGCGGGATGATGATGCCGATGGCGCCGGAGGAGGCCAGCAGCGCCGAGGACACGCCCTTGTTGTAGCCGGACGTGGACATCGCGGGGATGAGGATGGCGCCCAGCGCCGCGACGGTCGCGGGGCCGGACCCGGAGATGGCCGCGAAGAAGCAGCACACGATGACCGTCACGGCGATCATGCCGGACTTGCGGTGCCCCACCATGACGCGCGCGAATCGGATGAGGCGCTTGGATATGCCCGCCTTCTCCATGATGACGCCGGCCAGGATGAAGAAGGGGATCGCCAGCAGCGCGTACTTGCCGATGGACGTGTACACCGAGCTGGCCACCATCGTCATGCGCTCGCCCATGTACATCAGCGTGAGGATGGACGAGACGGCCAGGCTGACCGCGATGTTGACGTTGAGGAACACCAGCAGGAGGAAGACTCCGAACAGAATGAGGCCTTCCATATTACTTCGCCTCCCCCTTCAGCAGTGCGCGGATGCGCCGGATGGTATACAGCAGGCTGGCGATGAACATCAGCGCGCCGCCGACGGGGAGCGCCAGGCCTTCGTACCAGATGGGCCAGCCGGTGCCGGTCATCACGGTCCCGAAGCGCATCTGGTTGCGGACCATGGTCTGCCCGAAGACCACGAAGAAATAGGTCATGAAGCTCACGCAGGCGAAGGAGAGGAGCGCCAGGAAGATGTTGCCCTTCTTCCCCAGGGAGATGCTCAGCAGGTCCATGCCCAGGTGCGCGTTGTTGAGGAACGCGTACGCCGCGCCGAACATGGAAATCCAGATGAACATGAAGACGATGATCTCATCCGTCCAGGCGATGGTGGAGCTGAGGAAGTACCGGCTTACGACGTTGGCGAAGTTCAGGAGGCTCATCAGCCCCATGAACACCAGGCTGATCCACTTGAAGACCGTCGTGATGACTTTCATACAGACGCTGCGCGCCTCCTTCGACTGGGGGTGGGTGCCATAGGGCGGACAGGCGCAGGGGCGGCCGGCGCGGCCCGCGGGGCCCCGGGGGGCGGGGCTGCGGGACGCCGGCGCGGCCGTGCATGCCGGGCCATTGGGCGTCCCGGCAGGGAAACCATGGGCCCTGCCGGGACGCGTACAGGCTATGCCGGGGAATATTCCTTAGTCGTAGTAGTGCAGCGCGGTGAGGAGGTCCTTGCCCAGCTTCTCCTCATAGGTCTTGATGAGGTCGCCCAGTGCGTCCTTGAATGCCTGCTTCTCCGCGTCGGTCAGGTAGGAGACCTTCAGGCCCGCGTCGGCGAATTCCTTCTCCAGGGCGACGTTGCGCGCGCGGGTGATGGTGCGCTGTTCTTCCATGGCCTTCTGGCCCGCTTCCTGGAAGATGGCCTTGTCCGCGTCGCTCAGGGAGTTCCACAGGTCCTGGCTGACGGCCAGCAGGATCGGGTCGTAGGAGTAGTTCCACAGGGAGATGAACTTCTGGACTTCCTGGATGTTGTTGGAGCGGATGGTGTCCAGGGGGTTCTCCTGCCCGTCGATGGTGCCCTGCTGCAGCGCGGTGTACACCTCGCCGAAGGCCATGGCGGTCGGGTCAGCGCCCAGGGCGCGGAAGATGTCCAGGTTGAGCTGGATGTTGGGCACGCGGATCTTCAGGCGCTCGAGGTCGGCGGGGGTGCGGATCTCGCGCTTGGAGTTGGTGATCTGGCGGAAGCCGTTCTCGCCGATGCCCAGCAGGACGGCGCCCTTGGACTCGACCAGCTCGCGAATGGCGGCCAGGGCGGTCTCGTCGTTGATCAGCTTGGCGTCCACTTCCTCCAGCGTCTTGTACGCGAAGGGCATGGAGATGGCGGCCAGCTTGGGCTCGATGTTGGAGTGGATCATCGTGGAGTGCAGGTCGACGTCGGTCTCGCCGGTGTACAGCATCTCGACGCCGCGCTGCTGGTTGCCGGAGGCGAGCTGCTCGTTGGGATACAGCTCCACGGTGTAGCGGCCGTTGGTCTTCTCCTCGACGATCTGCTTGAAGATCTTGGCGCCCGCGTACCAGGAGGACGTCTCGCTGGCCGTGATGGCCATCTTCAGGGTCGCGGCGGAGGCGGTGGCGATACCGGTCATGAGCGCGGCCACCAGGAGCAGGGCGATGAGGGCGATCCTTTTCTTCATAGGTGTCTCCTTCTATTTTGGTTTCACCATGGGGAGCAAAGCGGGATGGGTATAACGGCGTTCGTTTCGGGTTGACAGCCCGGCGTCCCTGGGTCTTTGCGCCACCTCCTGTCCGTTCGTGCTTTTCCGTCCGCCGCCTGCAGGGCATTTGTCATTCCCTTCAGGCGGGACGGTTTCCGCCCGGAGACATCATATCACCCATTCGGGGAATCGGCTACTGCGCCGGCGGGCCGGGGTTTCATGCCAGGAAGAGCAGTTCGGGCTTGAGGAGGTACGCCTGCAGCGAGCGGAAGACCTCCCCGATGTCGGCCCCGTCCAGCAGCCGGTGGTCGAAGGCGGCGCTGACGTGCATCATCTCGCGCCGCACGAGCGCTTCGCCCTCGTACACGGGCTTGGGAACGGCGCGGCCGAACCCGAAAATGGCGGACTGCGGCGGGTTCACGATGGGGGTGAACCCGTCGACGGGGAACATGCCCAGGTTGGAGATGGTGACGGTGCCGCCCTCCAGCGCGTCCGCCTCCAGCGCGTTCCCGCGCCCAAGGGCCACCAGGCGCTTCATTTCCTTGCTGAACGCGTTGAGGTTCATGGCCTGCGCGCCGCGCACGACGGGCGTGACGAGGCCCTTGGCGGTGGAGAGGGCGAAGCTGAGGTTCACGTCCCGGAACTGGCGGACCATGCCCTCCGGCGTCATCCGCGCGTTGAGCCCGGGGTGGCGGACGGCGAGCCGGGCCACCAGGTAGGAGAGGATTTCGTTGAGGCCGATGCGGTTGCCCAGCTCCTCCTCCATGCCCTGCAGCCGGTCCTTGAACGCCAGCAGCTCCGTGACGTCCAGCTCCGCGAAGGCGGAGGCCTGCGCCGTGCTGTGCAGCGATTCCACGAGGTTGCGCGCGATGGCCCTGCGCATGGCGGAGGCGGGCGTGTCCGTGTATTCGCCCTGGATGGGCGCGGGGGCTGCCACGGCGCGGGGCGCCTGCGGCGCGGGGCTCGCTGCCTGCGCCGGCGCGGTCTGGGCGGGCGCCTGGCGCGCGGCCTTCAGCACGTCGGCGGCGACGACGCTGCCCCCGGGGCCGGTGCCCGGGAGCGGGAAGACGTCCACCCCGTGCCGGGCGGCGAGCTTGCGAGCATAGGGGGAGACCCGCTTGCGGCCCTGCTGCGCGGGGGCCATGGGGGCGGGGGCTTCGGGGTCCGCTTCAGGCGCGGCTGCGGGCTGCGCTTCGGGCGCGCCGGCGGGGGCCTGCGCAGTTTCCGCCCGGGCGTCGGCGATATAACCGATAGGCGCGCCCACCTTGTGCTCCGTGCCCGGCTCCGCAAGCCCGGCCAGGTAGCCGTCGGCGGGGCTGGTCAGCGGGATGGTGGACTTCTCGTTCTCGATGTCCCCGATCACGTCGCCCTTGCGGACAAGGGTCCCTTCGGGGAACGCCCAGCTGCCGACCACGCCCTCGGTGTTGGTCAGGCCGGCCTTGGGCATGACGATTTCATGCTTCATGGTCAGACCCTCACGCCGACGGCGCTGCGGACCGCCTCCGCGATCTTCTCCACCGAGGGCACCACCTGCTTCTCCAGCTCCACGTTGTAGGGCACGGGAACGTCCAGGCTGGCGACGCGGCCCACGGGGGCGTCCAGCTCGAAGAAGGCGTTCTCCATGACCCGGGCGGAGATTTCCGCGCCCAGGCCGTTGGTGAGGTTGGACTCCTCGGCGACGACGAGGCGGTGGGTCTTCGCCACGGACTTATAGATGGCGTCGTAATCCATGGGGGCGATGGTCCGCGGGTCGATGACCTCGACCTCCACGCCCTCCTTGGCGAGGATGTCGGCTGCCTCCAGGGCGCGCCCGACCATCAGGCCGATGGCGACGACGGTGCAGTCCCGGCCCTCGCGCCTGGTCTGCGCCACGCCGATGGGCAGGGTGTACTCCTCGTCCGGCACTTCCATCTTGGTCTTGTAGAACTGCTTGTGCTCCAGGAACAGCACGGGGTTGTTGGAGCGGATGGCGCTCTTGAGCAGGCCCTTGACGTCGTACGCGTTGGTGGGCGAGATGATGGTCAGGCCCGGCGAATGGGTGAACAGCGGCTCGACGCAGTTGGAATGCTCGCATGCGGCCCCGAAGGAGGACCCCTGGGCGGCGCGGATGACCATGGGGATCCTGAACTCGTCGCCGTGCATGAAGCGCCACTTGGCGGCCATGTGGTAGACCTCGTGGAACGCGACGAGCAGGAAGTCGCCGTACATGACCTCCGCGATGGGCCGCAGGCCCGTGGCCGCCGCGCCGATGGCCGTGCCCACGATGGCCTGCTCGGCGATGGGGGCGTCCTTGACGCGGTCGCCGCCGAACTCCTCCAGCAGGCCCTTGGTCGCCTGGAAGATGCCGCCGTGCTTGGCGACGTCCTCGCCGAAGATGACCACGCCGGCGTCGCGGCGCATTTCCTCGCGGATGGCCTCGTTGACGGCCTGGGTGTAGGTTTTCACAGACATGTCAGTTTTCCTCCGCGAGCATCATCGTATACACGTCGTCCATCGTGGGCGCCGGGCTTTCCTCGGCGAACCGCACCGCGTCGGCGAGTTCGTCAGCCACTTCCTTCTTCAGCGCCTCCACCTCTTCGGCCGTCATCACCTTGGTGTCCAGCAGGTGCTTCTCGAGCCTGGCAAGGCCGTCCTTCTCGCGGGCCGCACGCGCCTCGTCCTCGCTGCGGTAGGCGCACAGGTCACCCTCGAAGTGCCCGCGCCAGCGGAACTGCTGCGTCTCCAGCACGGCGGGCATGCCCGTCTCGCGGATATAGGCCATCAGCTTGGCGGCCTTCTCATAGACGTCCAGGATGTCGCTGCCGTCGGCCACTTCGCTGGGCATGCCGTAGCCCTGGGCTCGGTCGGCGGTGGGGTGCCTGGTGGGCAGCAGCTCGCGGCTGTCGCCGGAGATGCCGAAGGTGTTGTAGGTGCTCACGAACAGCACCGGCAGCTTCCAGGAGGCCGCGAGCACCATCCCCTCGTGCACCGGGCCGCGGCTGGACGTCGCGTCGCCGTATTCCTTGATGGCCAGGCTCCCGTCGCCGCGCAGTTTGCACGTATAGGCCGCGCCGACCGCGATGCCGGTGTCCGAGCCCAGGGAGCTGGACGTCCCCAGCCCGCCCTTGCGCAGGTCGCAGGTGTGGTTGCAGCCGCTGACGCCGCGCGCGGTGCCGGTGCGCTTGCCCATGATCTCGGCGAAGATCTCGCGGAAGGAGACCCCGGTCAGGTAGGTGGAGGCGAGCACGCGGTGGTGCCCGGAGAAATAGTCCCCGGGCCGCATGAGTTCGAGGACAGCCGCCAGGGTGGCCTCCTCGCCCTCGCCGCTGTGGATGTGCCCCGGCACCTTGCCTTTATAGTAGATATCCACCATCAGCAGCTCGGCTTCCCGCAGGGCAAGGTAGTTCCTGTACAGCTTCTTCAGCAGGCTTGGCTCAAGGTTCAACATGCTGCGCTATTTGCCTCCTCCATATTCCTGGTGGGTCCCACCCGGCGCCTTCGGCGGTCCGCCATGCCATAAAAAAGCAAGCGCGGGGGTCCGTTGACTTCCACAATTTAACACTATTTCCATTTTTGTCAATTGCCCCGGTCAAACGGGATTCCGTACGGACAAAAAACAACCCCCGGCTTGCGACGGGGGTCCTGGCGCGCCCTACAGGATTCGAACCTGTGACCTTTTGATTCGTAGTCAAACACTCTATCCAGCTGAGCTAAGGGCGCAACGCTGCCATCAGGGCAGCTATGGCAGTATACCAAGGCCCGCGGGAAAACGCAAGAGCAAAATTGCGCGGAACATGGTATGATGCCCCCGGGCCCGCGAGGGCACCCACCGGAAAGGAAGCGCCGATGAGAACCATGCCCGCCCCGCTGAAGGAAGAACCCGCCGCCCTGGAAAGCAACCCCTCGCTCACGGGCATGGCGCGCATGGTCGCGGACGTCCCGTTCACCTGCGAGGGGCAGCGCCAGCTGCTCACGCTCGTGCTGCCCGCCCGCCCCGCGCGCCGGGAGGGGCCAGGGGACCCGTTCGTCGTGTTCCTGCAGGGCAGCGCATGGACCGTCCCGGACCGCCACTGGCAGCTGCCCCAGCTGTGCGCATACGCGCAGCAGGGCGTCGCCGTCGCCAGCATCGGCCACCGGGACTGCCTGCAGGGCAACCCGTTCCCCGGCTACCTCAAGGACGCCAAGGCCGCCATCCGCTTCCTTCGCAGCGAGGCCTCCTCCTTCGGGCTGGACCCGGCGCGCGCGGGGTTCTTCGGCACGTCCTCCGGCGGCAACACCGCGCTGCTGGTGGGCCTGACCGGGGACGACCCCCGGTACAGGACGGACGACTACGCGCAGGAGTCCGACGCCGTGGCCGCGGTGGTTGACTGCTTCGGCCCGGCGGACCTGGTGTCGCTGCAGGACACGGAAGCCACGCTCAGCGACGAGATGCGCCTCATCATGACGTCGCTCATCGGGGACCGGGACATCCCGGAGATCCTGCGCCTCATGAGCCCGCTCCACGAGGTACGGGACGGCGCCGCCTATCCCCCGTTCCTGATCGCCCACGGCGACCGCGACTCGCTCGTATCTTATGTCCAGTCGGTGCTCATGCACAGACGGCTCAAGGCCGCGGGCGCGGACACGCGCCTGGTGCGGGTCATGGGCGGCGAGCACGAGAGCAGCGTCTGGAGCGCGCGCACGCACGGCATGATACTCGATTTCTTCAAGCGGCACCTGTAAAAGCGGCCCATTTCGGCCTTTGACGGCCCGGGTCGGCTGTGCTATGGTTACCGCGCGGGGAGAGGATGCGGTGGCGGGAAGAATAGGGCCCGAAGCGGCGGTAGAAATCCTGCGGCCCTGGCTGGGAAGCGGGTTCCTGGACCGCGCGTGCGAAGCTGTCGAGGCTGCCGCCGCGGCGATATCAGAATTCCGCCCGTTGCGCGATGACGT
>DATHTQ010000051.1:0-2734 GCA_035463055.1 Candidatus Limnocylindria bacterium | reverse complement strand
CTGTGTATAAAGTAATAATGTCATTAATCCCTGATTATCTTGCAGAGTATAAGTGGGATTAACTATTAAGCTCATGATAGATTAACTGAACAATTGGAGCCGTAAGATACTACGGCTCCAATTTTGGTGCCGGTGGTCGGACTCGAACCGACATGCTTTTGAGGGCGGCAGATTTTGAGTCTGCTGTGTCTGCCATTCCACCACACCGGCATAAGGGGCAAGGAGTATTATAGGGCTTTTTGCCTGTCTGCGTCAATGAAAAGGAGGTCTAGTTAAGGGAGTTGGAAGCCACTATTCAATACCGTCACGGCCCCTTCATCCTAAACGGGTCGTACGGCCTCGTCGGCGGCGGGCCGCCTGGCGGGCCCTTGCGCCGGGCGCGGCGCTCCCGCAGGGCGGGGACGGCCGTGAGCACGCTGCCCGCGCCGACCAGGACGAAAGGCAGCAGCTTGAGCTTCTGCAGCAGGTTCACGCGCATCAGCGGGGTGTGGCCCAGGACGTAGAGGATGGCCAGCGCGCACAGCGCGGCCGTGACGAACCCCGCCACGGGCCGCCCGCGCGTGAGCAGGGCGAACGCACCAAGCGCCACGCAGCCCAGCAGGAACAGGAGGGTGAGGAACTCCGTCCCGCTGTTGCGGAACATGGTGGAGAGGGCCGCGCTCAGGGGGTACTGCGCGTCCCGGCTGATTTCAAAGATGGTCCTGATGAGCCCGAACATCGCATTGAACATGACCGCGAACTCGTACGCGGCCCAGAGGATCAGCGCGACGCCGCCCCAGAACACCATGCGCCGCCCGGCGCCCTCCAGCGCTTTCACAGCAATCGCTCACCTCCAGCCGCAGTGTAGGGGAACGCCCGGCGCCCTGTCAATCCGCCGGGGCGTTTCCTTGATTATGCCGGGGGGCTTTGTTACGATATTGGGGAAATGAGGAAGGGTTCGCCGGGGGAATTCCTAAGAATCGCGGCATGTCTGCTCGCGCTCTGCCTGCTCATGCCGCGCGCCTGGGGCGCCCCGGCGCGCTCAGAGGCGCCGCGCCTGCGCGCGCTGCTGGTCGCCAGCGACGACTTCGTGACCATGCCGGACACGACCCCCTCCTCCTACAACAACGCGGTCTCCATCCGCCGCGCCCTGCTGCGGGACGTGCGGGGGTACGCCCGCATACGGGTCAGCCTCAACGAGGCGCTGGACGCGGCGGGCTTCGCCGCGCTGGCGGCGGAGGCCTTCGCGGATGCGCGGGACGGGGACATGAGCCTGCTCTACCTCAGCACCCACGGCCTCCGGTTTCCCGGCAGCGAGGACTTCTTCGCCCTGCTGAGCGACGGCATCTCGGAGACCCTGCTCTCCGGCCGGGACATCCGCGACGCCCTGGCGGGCATCCCGGGCACGAAGGTCGTCATCCTCGACGCGTGCTACAGCGGCGCCGCCATCCGCAAGGGGATGGAGACGCCGTACGCCGCCTCGCCATATGCGGACGGGGACTTCAAGGTGCTCGCCAGCGCGGGGGGCGAGGAGCCCAGCTTCCTCTGGTCCGACGGCTCCGGCACCGTGCGCGGGGGCAGCTATTTCGCCCAGGCGCTGGCCGGCGGCCTCACCCCGCTGGGGGCCGCCCCGGCGGACATGGACCGGGACGGCGAGGTCACGCTGGCGGAGCTGTTCGCCCACCAGTCCCTCTCCTACGGGGCGTCCACCCCCCAGGCGTATCCGGAGGGCGACCCCTTCGTCGTCTTCGCCTACGCGCCGGGCCGGCCGCAGGACGCCGCCCCGCTGCTCAGCGGCCTGGTGGCGGAGCCGCGGGCGATCTCCGGACCGCACGACACGGTGGACGTCTCCTACACCCTGCACGAGAGCGCCCGCATCGCCTACCAGCTCGTCTACCAGCGCGACGGCGAGTGGCGCTTCACCGCGCCGCAGAGCATCTCCGAGGACGGGGTGCTGCCCCCCGGCCGCCGCATGGCCAGGCTGCGCCTGCAGCCGCGGCTGTCCGGCCTGTCGGGCTACGTGCTGCTGTTCATCGTATCGGTCGTGGAAGACCGGGCGGAGCCGCTGGCGTCCGTCCTGCTCACCGTGCGCGCCGCGCCGCTGGAGGAACCCCCGCGCCTGGACGCGGTCCCGGCGTTCGACCCCTCACAGGGGGAGGAGGCTTCCTTCATCCTGCGCCACCCGGGGCCCGTCAGCATCACCGCCGACGTCGTGGACGAGGGCGGCGCGCGCGTCATGCGCCTCATGACCGACGTGCCCAGCCGCCCCATGCACCTGGCCGACGAGGGCACGCCCATCACCTGGAACGGCCGCCTGCGCGATGGGCAGGCCGCGCCTCCGGGCACCTACCGGCTCGCGGTCACCGCCTTCGCCGGCGGGGAAACCTATCGCGTGGAGAGCGCGGAAGTGGCATTGCTTCCTTCAGTGGAAAGTGCGGAACTGCCCTAGAACTCGATGCCCTTGCGCGCGGGCCTGCCCTCGTCGAAGGGGTGCTTCACCGCTTCCATGCGCGTGACGTAGGCGGCGCGGTCCAGCAGCCACTGCGGCGCGTCCCGGCCCGTCAGCACCACGTCGCCGTACCGCAGGCCTGCCTCGATGAGCCGCTCTGCGTCCTCGCGCGACAGCATCCGCACCGCCAGGGCGACGCACGCCTCGTCCAGCACGAGCAGGTCCGGCATCAGCTCGTGGACCCGTGCCTCCAGCAGCGTGGCCGCCCCGGCGACCCGGGCGCGCTCCCGCTCCAGGCGCTCCTCG
>DATHTQ010000050.1:0-3645 GCA_035463055.1 Candidatus Limnocylindria bacterium | reverse complement strand
CCCGCAGCAGGATATCGCGAGCATCGCGGCAGGCAGCCCCGAGTTCACCATCCTCACCGCCGCGCTGGGCAAGGCCATGCTGGCGGACGCCCTCAAGGGCGAAGGCCCCTTCACCGTGTTCGCCCCGACCGACGCCGCCTTCGGGTCCCTCCTGGGGAACCTGGGCATCACCGCCGAGGAACTGCTGGACCAGCCGCAGCTCGCCGACGTGCTGCTCTACCACGTGGGCCCGGCCAGGGTGCTGAGTACGGACCTGCAGGAAGGCATGGCGCCCGAGACGCTGCTGGCGGGCCAGACCCTGGCAATCAGCCTCAGCAATGGCGCGAGGATCAACGAGTCCTCCGTCACCGCGGCCGACATCGAGGCCAGCAACGGCGTCATCCACGTCATCGACGCCGTCCTCATCCCCCCGACGTTCACCCTCGTGACCGCCGCGCAGACGCTTCCCTCCATCGTGGACGTCGCGGTCGCCAGCCCTGACTTCACCGTCCTCACCGCCGCCCTGCAGAAGGCCGGATTGGTTGAAGCCCTCCAGGGCGAAGGCCCCTTCACGGTGTTCGCGCCGACCGACGCCGCCTTCGCATCCCTCCTCGCGGACCTGGGCGTCACCGCCGGGGAATTGCTGGACCAGCCGCAGCTCGCCGACGTCCTGCTCTACCACGTGGTCCCGGGCCGGGTCCTGAGCACCGCCCTCTCCGAGGGCATGGCCCCCGAAACCCTCCTCGCCGGGCAGTCCCTCGCCGTGAGCCTCAGGGACGGCGCGAAGGTCAACGACTCCTACGTCACCGCCGCGGACATCGAGGCCGGCAACGGCGTCATCCACGTCATCGACGCCGTCCTGGTTCCCCCCACCTTCCAGCTGGCCCGCTGACCATATTCCCCCGGTTATCCTATATCCCCGGCTATCCTATTCCCCGGTTATCCCATGTCCCAAGGTCAACGAACCGATTTCCATGACGCTGTTTCCGACTGATGTTACCGAGGGGGGCGAAAGCCCCCCTTCGCAGAACCCGGATATCCCGGCCCCCACCCCGGTTCCCCGCGCGTTGGCGCAACCCCGCGCATTGCCATCCCCGGCCCGGCGGCGACCCCCCGGCGCGCCGGGCAGGGGACGGCAGCAGCGCGGGAAACATACGAAAGAAGGATGCTTCCGATGCCGCAAAAACTCAGTGTCCCCTCGCTGCGCCGCTTCAACCTCTTCATGGGCGGCCTGCACCTCCTCCAGGGCGCGCTGATGGTGTTCCTGTTCTACAGCGTGGACCGGTTCAACGCCTTCCGGCTGCCGATGCAGTCCAACTTCCTGCGGTTCGACGAAACCACGATGCGCCTGGTCACCGACACCCGCCTGGTGTGGAGCGTGCCCTTCGCCCTGTGCGTGTCCGCGTTCCTGTTCCTCTCCGCCATCGCGCACTTCGTCATCTCCGCGCCCGGGACCAACGGCGTGTACAACCGCGGCCTCACGCAGAACATCAACCCGTTCCGCTGGTACGAGTACGCGCTGAGCTCGTCGGTGATGATCGTCCTCATCGCGATGCTGCTGGGCATGTACGACGTGGGCGCGCTGCTGCTGCTGTTCGCGCTCAACGCCGCCATGAACCTGTTCGGCCTGCTGATGGAGATGCTCAACCAGAAGCGGGAAAAGACAAGCTGGATTGCATTCTGGTTCGGCACCTTCGCGGGCCTGGTGCCCTGGGTCGTGGTGTTCCTGTACGCGTTCGGCAACTCCGACCTGTCGCGCGTGCCGTGGTTCGTCTACGCCATCTTCGGCTCCTACTTCGTGTTCTTCAACCTGTTCCCCGTCAACATGGTGCTGCAGTACAAAAAAATCGGCAGGTGGCGCGACTACCTGTACGGCGAGCGCGGGTACATTGTGCTGAGCCTGGTCGCCAAGAGCGTGCTGGCCTGGCTGGCGTTCGCCGGCGCGATGCAGCCGGCATGAATCCCCCCCACCCATGCCGCGCCTTGTTGGGCGCGGCTTGGGCGTACCGACAAGGAGGCAGCCATGAAGAAACCGCTCGCCCTGCTCCTCGCGGCGCTCGTGTTCGCCGCGCTGGCATCCCCCGCGCCCGCCGCGCGTGCCGCCCAGGCCAAACGCCCCGTCACCGTCGCCACGATGATCGACGCGGAGGGCGCGGTCGTGGGCGCGATGATGGTGCAATTGCTGCGCGCCGCCGGCATCGAGGTCATTGACCGCACCGAGTTCGGCACCCCCGACATCCTGCGCATGGCGCTGGTGGCGGGCGAGGTGGACCTCGTGCTGGACTACACCGGCAGCGGCCAGTACTACCACGAGGTGGACTCCACCGACGTGTGGAGCGACGCGCAGGCGGGCTACGAGCGCACCCGCGAGCTGGACCTCCCCAACGACATCTACTGGCTCGCCCCCGCCTCCGCCAACAACACCGAGGGCCTGGCGGTGCGCCGCGCCTTCGCGCAGGAGCATGACCTGAGGACCGTGCAGGACCTGGCGGATTACGCGAACGCGGGCAGCCCGGTGAAGCTCATCACCTCCTCGTCCTTCGCGGAGAACGTCAAGGGCCTGCAGGGGATGGAGGAGGCGTACGGCTTCCGGCTGCGCGCCGACCAGCTTATCGTGCTGGCCAGCGGCAACACGTCCGAGATGCTCAAGGCCCTCTACGAGGAGCGCGACGGCGTGAACGTGTCCCTGGTCTACGGGACCGACGGCGCGCTCAGCCAGATGGACCTGGTGGTGCTGGAGGACCCGAAGAGCATCCCGCCGGTCTACCTCCCGGCCCCCGTGGTGCGCGGCGAAACGCTGCGCGCCTACCCGGAGATTGAAGAGATATTGAAGCCCCTGTTCGAGTCCCTCACGCTGGAGACGCTGCAGCGCCTCAACGCGCAGGTGGCGTTTGAGGGCAGGCCCGCCGCGCAGGTCGCCGCGGAGCACCTCGCGGACATCGGCCTGCTGCCCACTCCGTAACGCATGGGGCGGGACGGCGCGGGCAAGCCGGGCATCCTCGGGGCGGCGCTGTACGTTGCGGCCGCCCTGTTCCTGCCCCTGGCGCGCTTTAGGCCCAACCGCATCCTGACGGGCGACGCCCTCCCCCTGGCCTCCCTGGGCCCGGGCGGGACGGCCGCCGCCGCGGCCCTGGCCGCCCTGGCGCTCCTGTTCCTCTTCCTCCACGCCCGCAGGAGCCCCTGGGCCGCCCCGGTGTCCGTGCTGGCCGCTTTGGGCGCGGTGGCGGCGCTCGCGTGGGCGTCCCGGCTGCCGCACTTGGACGGGGAGACCGCCCGCGTCTCCATCGGCGCGGGGTTTTTCGTGATGCTGCCCGCCGCCCTGCTGATGCTGCGCACCGCCGGAAAGCGGGCGATGCGGCTCGGCACCGTCGCCGTCCTCGCCTTCGCCGCGGGCCTGCTGCTCTGGGGCGCGTTCGCCCGGCTCTCGCTGCTGCGGGAGTTCGAGGCGCGGCGCGAGACGTTCTTCGCCCACACCGCCCGGCACCTCGCGCTGGCGCTGTCCGCCGCGGGCGCGGCCGCGGTGCTGGGCATCCTGCTGTCGTTCCTGCTGCTGCGCTTCAGGCGGCTGGAGGCGCCCGCGGTCTTCGCGGTCAACCTCGCGCAAACCGTCCCCACCCTCTCGCTACTGGGCCTGCTACTGGCCCTGCTCGTGTTTTTGGGGCGCGA
>DATHTQ010000049.1:0-2541 GCA_035463055.1 Candidatus Limnocylindria bacterium | reverse complement strand
CATCTGGTAGGTGGGCTGGACGTTCTCGAACCCGCATAGGGGGATGGCGTTCATCACGCGCGGGTCGTGCGCGTCGAACGTGATGATGTTGGCGACGCCCATGCGCTCCAGCTCCTGCAGGGCCATCGCGCAGTCCAGGCTCTCGCGCGCGTTGCGCCGGTGCTGTCGGCTTTCGTAGAGCATGGGCATGATGACGTTGACGCGCTTCGCCTTGCCCGCGATGGCGGCGATGATGCGCTTGAGGTCCTGGAAGTGGTCGTCGGGGGACTTGGGGACCTCGAAGTTGTACATCCTGTAGGTGACGTTGTACGCGCACACGTCCACGATGATATAGATGTCGTAGCCGCGCACGCTCTCCCGGATGACGCCCTTCCCCTCGCCGGTGCCGAAGCGCGGGGTGGCGGCGCTGATGATGAAGTCCGTGCGGTCCTGCCCGGGGGAGGTATAGAACTCCCGGTCCTGCAGGTCCTGCAGCTCATGCCAGCGAAGCAGCCAGCGGTCCACCGCGCTGCCCATATCCTCGGTGCCGGACATCGGGATGATGCCGAGGGGGCCATAAGGCGCGGTGTTCAGGGTCTGGTCCCATTCCGTCAGAAAATTGCTCATGAAGCGAATCCCTCCGCCCGGTTCCCGGGCTTTGTCCTGGCCGCCGCGGCGGCGCTTAAGCGGGCGGGGCCACGCCCGCGAAGAGCGTCATGCGCAGCATCGGCACCCTGGCCTCCTGCCCCGACGCGTCCTCGGTGACGCTGACGCCCAGCATTTCCCCGTATACCGTAACCAGGGTCTCCGTCGGGTAGGAAGGCTCCTGGTCGGAGAAGAGCATCACCTCGTCCGCGTATCCGCCGAACGTCCTGCGCAGCGCGAACCGGATGAGCCATTCCCCCTCCTGCGCCTCGATGCCCGTGACGTAGCCGTCCAGGCGCAGGGCGGACCCTTCGAGCGCGTCGGGGGTGTTGAGCATCTGGTCGTAGGACGGGGTGACGGCGCTTTGCGCCATGGCCCGCTCCTGCTCCTCCCGGGTCGGGTAGCGGAAGGACTGGTAGTGGAAGCTGCGCTCCTGCAGCCCCTTCTTGCCCAGGGTTAGCCGGATGTCGTACGCGCCGCGCGCGGAGGTGTCGATGCGGAAAGTGAAGACGCCCTTCTTGTCGGGCTTGGCCGTGCGGGCAGCGCCGTTGACGGTCAGCGTGGCGGTCACGCCGCTCTCCGCGGTCACTCCGGTGAGGACGAACTCGTCGGACGTGAACTCCCCCGGGGGCGCGGCGGTGACGGTGACGGGCAGCAGGCCCTTCTGGTAGCGGATGTTGTAGGCCTTGGTCAGTTCCTCCAGGCCCTCGTAGGCCACCGTCAGCGTCATCAGGTACACGTCCTCGCCCGGCAGCGTGACGGGCAGCGTGTACGAACCGCTGGCGCCCGCGGTCGTCTCGAACAGCTTGGTCTGGCTCGTTCCGAAGGACATCAGCACCGCGGTCAGCTTGGCGCCGGGCCTGGTCTTGCCCTTCATCGTGAACTCCGCGTCCCCCGTCTCCACCGGGGCGGTCTGGGTCTCGTCCAGCGCGAGGGGGAGTTCGGGCATCGGGAGGATCTCGGTGAACGAAAGCGTGTCGAACACGCGGTTGAGGGCGCTGTTGTCCGCCGCCTGGAGCTGCCTGCCGAACACCTGCATGTCCAGGGTGACGGTGAACCCGTTGCGGATGGTGCGCCGCTGGTAGCCCCTGCGGACCAGGTCGCCCCCCTCGCGGTAGGAGTACCTGAGCTGCAGGAACCTGCCCACGCGCGGGAAGTTCTTCCACGAGATCGAGTCGTACCGGTACCCCAGGACGCTGTAGGCCCCGTCGCTGCCGTGCGACGCACGGTACTGGGCGCGGGTCTCGGGGGTGAGCGCGTTGATGTCGAAGTACCGCTTGCCGTCCACGTCCGAGAGCGCCGTCACGACCAGCACCCGGCCGTTCTCCTGGTCGTACGCCTGCAGCAGCACGCCCCGCGCGGCGAAGTCCGCGGCCCATGCCTCGGGGGTTCCGCCCCGGGACGCGACGAACGCGGCGTTCTCCTGGAGGTTGTCCGGCGTCAGGACCGTCCCGTACACGCCGTCGGGAAGCGCCAGCGCGGCGCGCACCGCCGGGAAGGAGTACTCCTGCGCCGCCTGGGCGGCCGGCAGGAGAAGCAGCGCGGCGCAGGCCGCGAGCGCCAAGGCAGTCAGCTTTTTGCCCATTCCAAGCCTCCTTGCGGGGTTGGGAAAATAGTACCATATCGCGGGCGCGCTATCAATCCGCGCCCGGTCCGCGCCGATGCGGGAGCCCACCCAAAAAAGCGAACGTTCGTACATTTTTGTGGCGGAACCTGCGGCGTTTATGGTAGAATGGGATGATTTTGCGTGAGGTGGACACGATGGACAAGACGAAGCGCGGCACCCGCCTGGCGGCCCTGACGGCGGCCCTGGCACAGACCCCCAACCGGGTCATCCCCTTCGGGGTTTTCTGCGAGAGGTTCGGCGCTGCCAAGTCGTCGGTCAGCGAGGACGTGGCGATGATCCGTGACGCGCTC
>DATHTQ010000048.1:0-1568 GCA_035463055.1 Candidatus Limnocylindria bacterium | reverse complement strand
GAATGTTCGGCCCGGCCCGGCTCCGCAGCAGGCTGAGGATCCGCTGCAGGTTGAACGCCAGGGCCGCCCAGCGCCACTCATCCTGCAAGCGGTGCAAGAATTGGCGTAGTCCGAACTGTTGCTTGATCACCGCAAACGGGCGCTCGCCCGCGTGTCGTCGCCGCGCGTATTGCGTCTGAGACTCCGGCTTGGCCATGTGCTGGGCGTGACGTTCCCGGTGCGCGTCGTATTGTTCGCGGTAGATGCGCCGCCCCTTCGCCTGCCCGCGAAGGCATCGCGCACGCAAGGGGCAGGCCTGGCAGCTTTGCCCTGCGGCCTGGTAGCGTGCCCGCACCCGCCGGCGGCGGCCACTGGCTTCGCTGGTGGTGGCCACGTAAGGCAGGGCATGCCCCAGCGGGCACCAGTAGCAGTCCCGCGCCGCGTCGTACACGAAGGCCGTTTTGTCGAGTTGCTGCTGCGACTGTCCGTGGGTCTTGACCTGCTGCGTAGGTAACCGCTCCCAGTCCTTTTCCGCCACCGGCTGCGAAGGATCGACGCGCAGCGCCGGATTCGAGGCCGGATCGGGCACAGGAACCGGCGAGTACAAGGTGATCCCCCGTTCCTCGCAGCCGGCGATGTTCGCCCCCGTCGCCATCAAGCCGTCCGCGGCCACCGGCGGCGGCGCGGGCAACCCCAACTGCGCTTGCACCTCTTCGCAGGCGGGGATCAAATGCCCGTCTTCGTTGACCTCGCCGAGCACGTCGGCCCCCACGATCAGCCCGCTGCCGAGGTCCACCATCGCCGTGGGCGTATAGTTCGGCGCGTAGCCCCCCTCCTTGTTCGGCATCACCCGCGATTCGGGATCGGTCAGCGGGATGCGCGGCGATGTCGCGTCGGCGTCGCGGCCGGCGTCTTTGAGCCGCTGCAACGCCGCGTCGAGTTTCTGGAGACGCTGCTGGGCGTTGCGCAGTTCCGCCGGCAGTTCCTTGGGGTTCCGCAGACCGAAACGCTCCTCGTCCCGCGCGTCTTCTGCCTCGGCCTGCCGCTGGAACTCCTCGAAATGCGCCTGGAGCTCGGCCCGCTCCCGCCGCAGTTCCTCCGCCGTCCGCGTCGCGCGGCGACGGTTGTTGGCCCGCACCCGCGTGCCGTCAAACCCCAGCAGATCCAAGCTCACCAGCCCGAGTTCCCGCGCCACCAGGCAGACCTGCACGAACAGTTCCTTCAGTTCCGTGCTGTGGCGGCGGCGGAATTCGCTGAGCGTGCTGTGGTCGATCGTTTGCCCTTCCGCCAACCAGCGAAAGTCCAGCCGCACCTGCAGGGCCTCCTCCAACGCCCGACTGCTCCGCAGCCGCGTCCACAGCCCGTACAACAGCACGCCGGCCAGTACCCGCGGATGGATCGGCGGCTGCCCGATCCGCCCGTGATAGCACGCCTCGAAGCGGCCCCAGTCCAACCGCCCCAGCACCTCATCGAGCAACCGCACGACATGCCCCCGCGGCAGCGCCTCATCCAAGCGCTGCGGGAATAACACCGCTTGCTCACGCAATTCCGGCGGCCGTGCCCAGTACGTCATCTACCGCTCCTTGCTT
>DATHTQ010000047.1:0-6798 GCA_035463055.1 Candidatus Limnocylindria bacterium | reverse complement strand
AGCCGTTCCACGCGAAGTTCAAGATATCGAGCATCACGGCCAGCGTCTACCTGTTCGACACCACCGGGTACGTCCTCCACAAGGTCGAGAACACCCCGACCCTCAACGCCAACGAGGCCTACGCCCTGGCGGAGGGCGGCTCCTTCGTGCAGACGGACATGTACTCCCCCGGGTTTCCCAACACGCAGGACGGCCACGCGCAGTACATGGCCGGCTACGTCATGGAGACCGGCATCCTTGTCATCAACGAGGTATGCCCCGCGCCGCGCAGCGGCCTGCGGGACGAGGACGGCGAGCTGAGCGACTGGATCGAGCTTAGGAACAACGGCGACACCGTCATCGACCTGAGCCGCTATGCGCTCTCGGACAACGAGGACAGGCCCGCCAAGTGGGTCTTCCCGGAGGGGGCATTCATCGCGCCGGGCGGCTATTTCCTCGTGTTCGCCTCCGGCAAGGAGCGCGACAACCCCGGCGGCATCCCCCACGCGACCTTCTCCGTCGCCGCCGAGGGCGAGGTGCTGACCCTGTCCACCCGGCAGGGCCAGCTGCTGGACCGCATCGCGCTGGGACCCGTCCCCGCCGACTTCAGCTACGGGCGCAGCGAGGGGGGCACCGGCTGGCGGACGTTCAGCGTGCCCACGCCCGGCGCGCCCAACAACGCGGCCGGGGCGCGCATGGCGGACAAGTTCATGCGCTCCCTCAACGAGTACGGCGTATACATCAGCGAGGTCATCAGCAGCAACGACACCGTGCAGGCGGCCCAGGGCAAGCCCATCAGCGACTGGGTCGAACTGTACAACGCTTCCTCCGAGGTGAGGGACATCAGCCTCTGGGGGCTGTCCGACAGCGTGACCTGGCCGCGCCAGTGGCAGTTCCCGCAGGGCACGCGCAT
Organism: Candidatus Limnocylindria bacterium; assembly: GCA_035463055.1. Classification (GTDB taxonomy): domain Bacteria; phylum Bacillota; class Clostridia; order Christensenellales; family Aristaeellaceae; genus UBA6115. The sequence continues at coordinate 5,906 of DATHTQ010000047.1, read as the reverse complement.
CTGGCCGGGCGAGTACAAGGTCGTCCTGCTCAACAAGAGCGCGCAGGCCGGAACCGACGCCTCCGCGCTGGCCGCGAACTTCGCGCTGGCGCGCGCGGGCGGCGAGGTGATGACGCTGTCGGACGCCTACGGGCGCGTGCTGGACCGCGTTGTCACCCCCGAGATCCCCCCCGACGTCTCCTACGGCCGGGGCGCCGGTATGGACGGCTTTTTTTATTTCGACACGCCGACGCCGGGCCGTGAGAACGGGATCGGTTTTCAGGGCTTCGCCGCGCAGCCAACCTTCTCGCACCAGGGCGGCCTGTATCCAAGCGACATCACGGTGAGCATCGAGGTGCCCGAGGGCACGGAGGTGCGCTACACGCTGGACGGCTCCATCCCCACCATCGGCAACGGCACACCCTATACGGAGCCGCTCCCCATCCGGGACACGACGGTGCTTCGCGCCCGGGCGTTCACGGGAGGCCTGCAGCCCTCCAGCCCGGTCACCGCGACCTATGTCCTCAAGACCTACTTCTCCTTGCCGGTCGTCAGCCTGACCACCGACCCCAAGGAGCTGTGGGATCCCGCCACCGGCATGCTCGCCCTGGGCGAGGGCGTGGACATCCTCCAGTACAAGAGCATCCCGTTCCGCCGCCCGGAGCCCACTTACCGCGTCCACGGCAAGGAGCAGCGCCCCGGGTACGCCGAGATGTTCGATTCCGCCACGGGGAAGACCGTGTTCAGCCAGGGCGTGACCTTCGGGCTCATCGGCCAGTATTCGCTGGACATGCCGCAGAAGTCCTTCAAGGTGACCGCGCGCGCGAAGTACGGGAGCAAGTATTTCGAGGCACCCCTGTTCGAGGACAGGCCGTTTGACCTGTACAAGTCATTCGTGCTGCGCGTGTCCGGCAACGACGCGGTGTGGACGCGCATGGCGGACGGCGTGCAGTCGCGCCTGGTGGACCAGCTGGACACGACGGTCATCCACCAGGCGTGGAAGCCCGTCATCGTCTACCTCAACGGCAAGTACTGGGGGCACTACAACCTGAGGGAGCGCGTGAGCCGCCACTTCGTGGCCCAGCACGAGAACATCCCGATGGAGCAGGCCGACGCCATGACCATCCTGGAGGCCAACGGCCGCAGCTACTGGGGCTCCAACGCCGAGTACAACGAGCTCATCAAGAAGGCGAAGACGCTGTCGCCCGGGCGCAGCCCCGCGGACCTGCAGTACCTGACCGACCGGATTGACGTGGACAACTACTTCGACTACATGATCCTCGAGGCGTTCTTCGCCAACACCGACACCGGAAACATCCGCTACTACAAGCTGCCCGGCGGCAAGTGGAAGTGGATCCTCTTCGACCTGGACTACGGCCTGTTCAACTCCGGCGCCAACGGCATCCGCAACGTCCTCAACCCCAAGGGCACCGGCGTCAACAACGCCATCGACAACACCCTCATCCGCAAGCTGCTGGAAAACGACCAGATGAAGGACAAGTTCCTGCGCCGCTTCGGCGAGATCTTCCGCCAGCTCACGACCGACGTGATGCTGCGCCAGATCGAGGAGTGCTACGCCATCCTGCAGCCGGAGATGATGATGCACTTCGAGCGGTGGGCCTCCTTCAACCTCAAGAGCATCTCCTCCGACCAGCCCCAGACGATGGACGGCAGCATGCGCTACTGGAACGAGCGCGTGGACCGCATGCGCAACGTGGTCAAGAAGCGCCCCGCGCTGTGCTGGGACCAGGTCAAGGAGTGGTTCAGCCTCTCCGACACGCAGATGCGCGCCTACTTCGGGCCGAGGCCGGCCATCCCCCCGGACGCCATCTAGGACACTCCGGGGCAGGCAGGCGGGGCGTGATACACTCCGCTTGCTTTTTGTATGCGCCTGTGCGATACTCCGGCAAATCCATCCCATATGCGGAGGAACCCATGAACAGATCGCGCTGGATGATGGTCCTCATCCCGGTCCTCGCGGTGGCGGCCGGGGTATTTTTTGGCTTCCGGCAGATGCTGCCGCCCAAGGCCCCCGCCGTGGCGGAGACCGACGTCCTCCTGCAGGACGCCGCGCCCGGGCCCGACCTTCGCCTGATGCTGACCCATATGCGCAGGATGGCGTCGGAGGTGCACAGCGTGGACACGCCCGGCATCCGCGGCGCGCACGAATACCTCACCGCGCAGATGACCGAAATGGGTTATACGCCTGTTTCCGAGGCCTACAGCCTTCCGATGGAGGAAGTCCTGGCGCTGCTGCGGGAGCGCACGGACTACCGCGGCGTACTGTTCAACGAGACCGAGGAGGGCGTGCGGGACTACGCGGGCATCGGCGGCGCGCCCTTCATGAACCTGAACAACATCCATGCCGTGCTGGACGCCCCGGACACCGACGAGGCCATCCTCTTCATGGCCCACACCGACAGCGTGAAGATGGGCCCCGGCGCGTTCGACGACACGGTGTCCGTCGCGGCCCTGCTGGAGGGCATGCGCCTGGTCAAGGACCTCACGCCCAGGCGCGACCTGGTCTTCCTGTTCACCGACGGCGAGGAGCAGGGGATGCTGGGCGCCGCCAAGTTCGTCCAGGACCACCCGGAATATGAGGACGTCACGCGGCTGGTCGTCAACGTCGAGGCGCGGGGCAACCAGGGCGCGGTCATCATGTTCGAGACGACCCCCGACAACCTCGGCATCGTCAGCGAGTACGCCGAGGCGGTCAGCCGGCCCTTCTCGTTCTCCATCGCGACGGCAGTCTACCAGAGCATGCAGAACGACACCGACCTCACGCGCTTCATGATGCGGGGATACCCCGGCATGAACCTCGCGGTCATCGAGGGCGCGGAGGTCTACCACACCTCGCAGGACAACCTGACGACCTTCAGCCGCGACAGCGCGCAGCATTACCTCACGACGGTCACCGAGCTCGTGCGGCACTTCGCGCTGGACGAACACCTCGCGCTGGAATCAGGCGAGGACGCGGTCCACTTCCCTCTGTTCGAGGGCGGCATGGCCGTGCTGCCCCGGTCCGCCGCCAACGTCGCGGCTGTCGCGGCCTTCGCGCTGTTCGGCATCCTGCTCGTCGCGCTGCTGTCGTCCCGCAAGGCGAACGTTGGCCGCGTGCTGCTGACCGCGCTGGCGCAGCTGGCGTGGACGGGCGTCGCCTTCGGGTTGTCGCTCCTGGTGGTCGGCATGGTCATGCGCGCAAGCGGCGTGTACAGCTACCGCGCGGCGCTGTCGCTGCCGGGAGCGCAGGCCATCTTCTACGCGATGCTCGCCGTGAGCGCCGCGGCGAGCCTCGCCCTGTTCCTGCTGCTGGGCCGGCGCGACGGCACCGGCTACAGCGCCGCGATGGGCACGCTGCTCGTGCCCGCCGTCCTCTCCCTGGCCCTGGTGTTCCTGTTCCCGCCGGCCACGTACCTGTTCTCGCTGCCCACGCTGGCCGGCGTCCTCGCGGTGCTGCTCACGCTGGTATTCCGCCCGGGGGCGGCGGTGTTCACCGGGCTTTCGGCGGTGCTGGTGCTGCTGCTGTTCGTGCCCGTCGTGTTCCTCGTGTTCATCGCGCTTTCGTTCCAGTCCGCGCACATGGCCGTCGCGCTGGCGCAGTTCCCGCTGACGATGCTCTGGGGCCTGTTCCTGCTCAACCGGCCGGAGAAAGCCTGAAGCCACCAAATAGCAAGGCAAAAAGGAACGGGGCGCATCCGCGCCCCGTTTCTTTGTTCCATCATCAGCTCAGGAGTGTTCCAGCGACAGGGTGTTGAGGAACTGCTCGGCCTCCCTGAGGATCGTGCGCACGTCCGCGAAGGACAGCTTGCGCAGCGCCTGGTCGAACGGCAGAAGGTGCGTCACCACGTCGGTCCCGCTGCGCGGCTCCTGCTCCGGGGTAAACGTCGCCAGGAAATAGGTGAAGTGCTTGAAGACGTACCGGCCCTGGGGGTAGACGATCTCCCCGCCGAAGCCGGGCACGATGGTCGCCTCCACGCCGGTCTCCTCGAATATCTCGCGCAGCGCGGTCATCTCCTGCGTCTCCCCCGCCTCCACGTGGCCCTTGGGCAGGCCGGTGTTGCCGGAAAGCTCGGTCACCAGCACGTAGAGCCGCTCGCCGCCCCGCACGCAGTACAGCACCGCGCCGGAGGAATACTCGTGCTGGTAGGCGCCGAACAGCACGCTCCGGCGCAGCACGCAGGGGTACACCGGGATGCCGGGCGCCGTTTCCCGCGGGTCGCCAACCTCGAAGTGCAGGCGCTCGTAGAAGCCGGCTACCTCGCCCGGCGCGTCGGCGGTGAGCTCCTCCAGGCCCAGCGAGCAGAACGCCTCGACCAGCAGCCTTCGCCCCAGGCCGCGCATCTGCTGCTGGGGAAGCACGCCGATAGCCAGGACGCGACCGAAGCCCTTGTTCTTCTCCTCGATGGCGATGAATCCGATGACCTGCCCGTACACCAGCATGCCGAACACGTGGTACCGCTCCATCGCGGCCCAGGCGGATATCATCCGCTTGTACTGGCTGGGGGTCAGGTGGCGCGTGCAGGGCGCGAGCAGCTCGCCCACCCCGGGCAGGTGCAGCCGGTTCTTGAGGCTCACGAACGCGGGCTTGGTCCTGCGGGCGCCTGTCCCCGCCTGCGGCGAAACGCCATTCACAGGTTGATCCGTCATAACGTCCTCCCTGGTCTGTGCGTGTATGATATACCCGGGCGGCCAATACGGGGCATTCTATGCCTTCGCCCCTGCGGTGTCAACGAAACGCGACGCCCCGGAGGGTTTGCGCGGCCCCGCCCGCGGGCATATAATCCAGCGGAAATCACAACGAAAAGGCGGCGGCGATGAAGGCGATCGTGAACGGCTCCATCCTCCTGGACGGCAGGGAGGTCACCGGGCGCGCCCTGGTGTTCGAGGAAAAAATCATCGGCATCACGGAACCCGACGGGGTGCCCGCCGGGTGCGAGGTCATAGATGCGCAGGGGCTCCTGGTCTCCCCGGGCCTCATCGACCTGCACATCCACGGCTACGTGGACCGGGACGCCTCTGACGGAGACGCGCGGGGCATCCTGGACATGGCGAAGGCCCTGCTGCGCGCCGGGGTCACCTCGTTCCTTCCCACCACGATGACGCTGCCCCTGCCGGACCTGGACCGGGCGCTGGAGGCCGCGGCGCAGGCGATGCGGGAGAGCGAAAGCCCTTCCTTCCCGGGCAGCCGCGTCCTGGGCGTGCACGCAGAGGGCCCGTTCATCAACCCAAAAAGAAAGGGCGCACAGGCCGAGGGCGCCATCGCCTCCCCGGACGCGGGCTTCCTCCTGCGCCGCCCGGGCCTGGTGCGCATCGCGACCGTCGCGCCGGAGATGCCGGGGTGCATGGAGTGCGTCCGGGAACTCAGCGCGCACGGCGTCACCGTCTCCATTGGGCACAGCGACGCCACGTTCGAGCAGGCCATGGACGCCGTCGCCGCGGGGGCGGGGTACGTGACGCACCTGTTCAACGCGATGAGCCCCATGCACCACCGCGCCCCGGGCGTCACCGGGGCCGCGCTGGCAAGCGGCGTGTACGCGGAGCTCATCGCCGACACCCAGCACGTGCACCCCGGGCTGTTCGGGATGCTGCGCAAGGTGAAGGGCGAGAAGCTGCTGCTGGTCACCGACTGCACGCGCGCCGGCGGCATCGGCGACGGCGATTTCACGCTGGGCGGCCAGGCCATCCGGGTGCGCGGGCTGTCCTGCACGCTGGAGGACGGCACCATCGCCGGCAGCGTGATGACCCTCGCCCAGGCCGTCCTGAGCTTCTCCAGCCACGCGGGCGTCAGCCTCGCGGAGGCGGTCCCCCACGCCTCGCTCTACCCCGCGCGCGCCATTGGGCTGGGGGACCAAAAGGGTTCTCTGGAGCCGGGCCGGGACGCGGACGTTGCGCTGTTCGGCGGGGACATGAAGGCGCACGCGGCGTTC
>DATHTQ010000046.1:0-3545 GCA_035463055.1 Candidatus Limnocylindria bacterium | reverse complement strand
GGTTTTTGGAGTAAGGCATCAAGGAGGATAACCTGAGTTCAAAGGGGTCCGCCACGCTGCCCTACGAAACCATTGCCAGGCTAGCGCAGACAGAGCATTTCCTGCTGCTGATGACCAAATCGCTGCAGGCGGTACCTGTTTTCAAGAATCCGGCGCTGGACCTGGACGGCCTGCTCGCTTACCTGAAAAGCAAACCGACCAGGATACAATGGAAGGCGTAAGACGTTGACGAAAACAAGCCGGAACATCACCGAGGTCGTCGCGGCGCTCGTCCGGCGGGAAGGGCGCGTCCTCATCTGCCGCCGCCCGGCCCACAAGGCGCGCGGGCTGCTGTGGGAGTTCCCCGGCGGCAAGGTCGAGCCGGGCGAGGCCCCGCGGGAGGCGCTCGTGCGCGAGTGCCGCGAGGAGCTGGGCGTCACGCTGGAGGTGGGCGAACTCTATATGCGGGTCGTCCATGAATACACGGACATCACCGTCGGCCTGGGCCTCTACGAGGCGCGGGTGCCCGAGGGCGAGCCCCAGGCGCTGGAGCACGCGGAAATCCGGTGGGCGCTGCCCGGGGAGCTTGGGGAGTACGCGTTCTGCCCCGCGGACACGGAAATCGTCGCGCGGCTGGCGGCGGAGTCCGGCGGGTCCATATAGCCGCCCCGGGTTACTCCTGCTTGTCGGGGATCGTCCTGATGCCGAAGAGGAACAGCAGCACGTGCGCGGCCCAGACCACGGCAAGGACCGCCCGGCCCCAGGGGACGCGGCGCATGAGGAGGAACCCCACGCCCATGACGGCGGTCACGGTGAGGATGACGCGGGCCTTTGCCTTTTTCGTCATCCCGTGGCCCGAGAGGAAGCCCTCGATGTTCTCGCGGTACAGCCGGGTGCCGGTGAACCAGCGGTGCAGCCGCTCGTTCCCGCGCGCAAAGCTGTAGGCGGCCAGCGCCAGGAACGGGAAGGCCGGCAGCAGCGGCACGACTGCGCCCACCGCCCCCAGCGCCAGCCCCAGGCACCCCAGCGCCAGCCAAAAAGCCTTCCCCAGCCGCATCCCGCACCGCCCTTCCGCTTGAGCCTCCCACATGAATCGAAACCAATATACCACGGCGGGCCGGAAAGCCGGGTACCATCCATGCCGGAACGACGCACGGGAGGAACCCATGGAAGAGTTCAAGCCCTTTTTGGATAAGTTGGAAAACCCCCTGCACCGCGCGCGGGCGGAGGAGGTGTTTTCCTGGATCATTGCGCATTTCCCGGGGCTGGGCCGCAGGCTGGGCTGGAACCAGCCGATGTTCACCGACCACGGCACGTTCATCGTCAGCTTCAGCGCGGCGAAGCACCACCTCGCCGTCGCCCCGGAGCCGGCCGCGATGGAGCGCTTCGCGCAGGACATCGGGAAGGCCGGGTATTCCGCGAGCATGATGCTCTACCGCGTCCCCTGGGACAAGCCGATGGACTATGAATTGCTGCGGAGGATCATCGAGTTCAACATTACGGACAAGAAGGACGTGAAGACGTTCTGGAGGCCCAGGGCCCAGGGATAACCCAGTTGTACCGAGGAGAAAAGGAAAACCCGCGGACCGTCCGTCCGCGGGTTTTTCGCAGGCCTTCCGGTCACTTCGTCCGGACGGCCTTCACGGGGCTGACGGCGCCGTAGTAGTTGGTCACGTAGATGCGCCGGTAGGGCTGGAGCCTGTAATAGAAGTACTTCCCGGACGCGAGCCCCGTGTCGGTGAAGGAGAGCGCGGTGGTCGCCTTGACGACCACGAAGGGGCCGCCGGGCACCGCGGAGCGGGAGACCTCGTACCCCGTCGCGCCCGGCACCGCGTTCCAGGTCAGCGTGACGCGGCCCGCGGACGGGGAGGCGATGGTCTTGATGACGCCGGGGCCGACCGGGACCACGAGCTTCGCGGCGCTGAGGTTGGACGAGTCGGTCTTGACGCCGCCCACGAGGTTGTAGGCGGACACCTTGAACCAGTACTTCGTGCCCGGGGTCAGGTAGGTCTTGGTATAGGTGAGGCCCGTGCTGAACCCCGCCGGGCTGTACGGGCCGCCCTCGGCGGTGGCCATGAAGACCTTGTAGCCGTCCGCGCCCTCCACCGCGGTCCACGTCAGGCGCGCCGCGGTGGCGCTGAAGGGCACCGCGGCGGTGAGGGTGGGCGCTGGCCGCTTGTTGACCTTGGTGACGGCGCTGTTGGTGGAAATCTCCACACTGTCGCTGTTGTCGTAGGCGATGGCTTCCGCGTAGTGGTTGCCGGCCACCTGCGGGGTGTAGGTGTGCGTGCGGCCCGTGGTGAACGGCCCCTCGTACACGACGCCGCCGTTGGCGTACACCCGGATGCGGGTCTGGTAGTTGCTGCCTTCGGGGACGACGTTCATCGTCCATACCAGCACCTCGCCCAGCGTGGCGGTGGTGCGGTTGACGGTCACGTGCACGGCGGTCGCCGCCATGCGCGCGCCCGGCGCGGCGAAGGGGAGCGCTCCCAGCATGAGGACGGCGCACAGAAGCGCGGAAAGGATTCGCTTGCTCATGTCTGCCTCCGTTTTCAGGGCCGCGGGCGGGTTGCCTGCAGCGGGATTATGGTGTGGCGCTGGAAGGATTGTATGCCCGCGGGCGCTCCCCTGTCAAATGCCGCATCCGGGGCGTGAGCGGGTCAGGGCTTGCGGGCGTCCGAGGAGAAGAGCAGCTCCTGCATGGCCGGGTCGGCGATGCCGTCCGCGGGCAGGCCGTTGCGCTGCTCAAACCTGCGGACCGTGTCCGCGGTGCTCTGCTGGTACTTGTCGTTGAAGTCCTTGGTGCGGAAATACCCCAGTTCGTAGAAGCGCTGCTTGAGCCTGAGGACCTCGGGGCCCGCGTCGCCCAGGGTCAGGGTCCTGTACTGGCTCAGGAAGGGGGTTTCCGAGGGGGTGATGAAGCGCAGGTAGCGGGTCATCACGTACCCCTCCTGGTTCTGGAAGCGGATGCGGGTCCATTCGTCCCCGCGCTCCAGCACTTCCACCACGGTGCCGTTGTAGATGCGGACGATGAGGCGGCTGCCAGAGTCCGCGCGCTCACGCACGTTGAGGGCCGCGCTGTTGCCGGTGCGCACCGTGGCGGAGGGGGGCTGCGCGTCCACGGGCGCGGGGGTCTCCGTTGTGCCGGGGGTCGCCGCCGCGTCCGGGGAGCCCGTGGGTCCGCCGGGGTTGAGGGTCACGTCCTGCTCCTGGGTGGGCTGCGGCGTGGCCCCGGGCGTGGGCGCGGGCGTCTCGTCGGCCGACGGGTCTACCGTGAAGGGCGAGTCGGAAGCGGACGGTTCCGTGGTGACCTGGCTGGGCGCGGCGCCCTCGTAGAGCTTCGCCAGCGTGAGGCTTCCGGCGATGCCGGTCGCCTCCAGCCCGTTCTGCTGCTGGAACTGGCGCACCGCCTCGACGATTTCCTCGTGGTAGCGGTTGTTGAAGTTGCCGCTGCGCAGGAACCCCAGCTCGAACAGCCGCTGCTTGAGGGCGCGGACCTCGTCCCCGCGGTCGCCCAGCTTCAGCGGGCGGTAGATGGGGAGGGAGCCCTTCTGCGCGTAGTAGGC
>DATHTQ010000045.1:0-5399 GCA_035463055.1 Candidatus Limnocylindria bacterium | reverse complement strand
AAGATGCTGATGGGCCGCGTGAAGAACGGCATGATGCTGCCGTTGTGCAGGTTCAGCGCGCGGCGCAGGTTGTCGTCCGCCATGTTGCCCAGGATGACGCCCAGCAGGAACGGGGCGGAGGGGTACTTCATGTAGCGCATCGCCACGCCGAGCATGCCGAACACGAACATCAGCTTGACGTCGAACACGCGGTTGTTGACCACGAACGCGCCGATGACCGACATGATGAAGATGGTGGGCATCAGGACGCGCTGGTCGATGCGCAGCACGCGGACCGACAGGCGCGAGATGTTGGAGGCGATGAGCCACATCAGCACGGACGACACGACCATGAAGACGACGACGTAGTACAGGAACTCCGGCGTGCCGTGGCGCGGGTCCAGCAGCAGGGGGCCCGGCCGGTAGCCGTGCATCACGAACGCCGCCAGCAGCACCGCCGCCGGCGCGCTGCCCGGGATGCCCAGGGACAGCACGGGGATGATGGCCCCGCCGATGGCGGCGTTGTTGCCCGTCTCGGCGGAGACGACGCCGTCGATGCAGCCGCGTCCATACTCCTCGGGGTTCTTGGAGGACCTCTTCTGCGCCCAATAGCTCAGCCACCCGCCCGTGTCCTCCCCGACGCCGGGGATCGCGCCCATGACCATGCCCAGGACGCTGGAGCGCAGCACGTTGAACCAGTTGCGGGCGTACACCGCGAAGCCTTCCCGCGCCTTGTACTTCTGCGAGTTCACGAGCCGCCGCTTGGCGGCGGAGAAGGACGCGACGATCTCCGGGAACCCGAACAGGCCGATCATGACCGGCAGCAGCGAGATGCCCCCGGTCAGGTTCATGACGCCGAAGGTGAACCGCGCGAACGAGCCGACCGTGTCGCGGCCCACCTGGGAGATCAGCAGGCCCACGAAGCCGGAGATCCAGCCCTTGATGGGGCGGCCGCCGCTGGTCAGGTTGCCGCAGATGATGATGCCGAACACCGCCAGCAGGAACATCTCGTGCGAGTTGAACTTGAGCGCGGCGCTGGTGAGCAGCGGCGTGAACAGCAGCAGGTACGCGACGCTGAGGATGGTACCCGAGAACGAGGACATGTTGGCCACGAAGATGGCGAGGCCGCCCTTGCCCTTGCGGGCCAGCGGGAAGCCGTCCACCGCGGTCGCGGCGGAGGCGGGGGTGCCGGGGATGTTCAGCAGGATGGCGGACTGGCACCCTCCGGAAATCGACCCGATGTACACCCCGATGAGCACCATGACCGCCAGCGGCCCGTCAAACGAATAGGTCAGGCCCGTCAGCAGGGCCACCGCCATCGTGGCGGTCAGCCCCGGCAGCATCCCGAAGATCAGCCCGAGGAACACCGACAGGGTCAGGGCGACGAAGCCGTACAGGGAAAAGACGACCGAGAACGCCTGCGACAAATACTGCCCTACCAACTCTCCATCCCCCTCCCTTACGGCATCGGCACTTCGAACGCGTACTGGAACAGCCCCACGATGCCCGCGACGCACAGCGCAGCGATAAGGACCATCTTGAGCGTGGTCTGCCACTTGCGGTCGAAGCGGACGAACACGAGCACCGCCGCCAGCGCGATGAAGGAGGCGAGCCAGAACTCCATCCTGCCCAGCGCGTAGAACACGTACGCGCCGAAAATGGCCAGGCCCACGAGCGCGCGGTGCACGGTCCGGCTCCGGACGAACCCGACGAAGCCCCTCCAGACGCGGCGGAGGAAGTTGCGGACGGTGTCGTGCTTGAGGGCCTCGCGCAGCAGGCGCAGGGACATGACCAGCAGGCCGGACGCGATGATGATTGGCATGAACCCGGCCGACTGGTGGAACACGACCCGCTGCCTTCTCCAGTAGCCGAGGCTCTCGATGATGACGCCCACCGAGACGCCGATGAGGATCAGCGACGTCAGGAAGTCATGGTGCGCGGTCTTGCTGTCGTCGACGACCTCAAAGCCGTAGGCGTCCCGCCCGTGTTCCGCCTCGCTGTCCAGTTCGGGCGCCACCACCGGGATGTCGGGGGCGTCCGGGGCGGTATGCTTCTCAGGCATTCCGATCGCATCCTTTCAAAAGGCCGGGGGCGCGGGCCATGTCCCGTACCCCCGGCCGCGGGTTATGGAATCAGGTGGGTGTTACTCCGGGCGCGCGATGCCGAACTGCTCGGGCGACACGGTGGCGACGCCGGCGTCATAGAGGATCCAAGCGACCTTGGAGGCCTGCGCGTCGCGCAGGGCGTTGGACTCCTCGAGGGTGTGCGCCGTCACGATGACGCCCTTGAGGGTGGCGAAATCCTTGGCGGCCTGGGTCTCGGTGGCCTTCAGGTAGGCCGCCTCGAGCTTGTCCTTGGCTTCCTGCGGGACGTCGGCGGGGAACATCAGGCCGAAGGCGTCGCCCAGCGGCAGGATCTTCTCGACCTCGGGCAGGAAGTTCTTGATGGAGGGGATGGTGTAGTCGAGGCCCTCGAACACGAGGTCCTCCTCGGTCAGCGCGGCCAGCGCGACGAGGTCGCCGGAGCGCAGCAGGTCGATCATCTCGTTGGAGAGCTGCGGGGTGAAGTCGACTTCGCCGGCCAGGGTCGCGGTCACGGCCGCGGCGCCGCCCGTGTAGCCGATGTGCTTGTAGTTGCCGAACACCGGGTCGGCGGACTTGAGCACTTCCATGTTGATGTAGCCGGTCGAGCCGACGCCCGCGGTGCCGCCGGTCACTTCGCCGGGACGGTCCTTCAGGGCCTGGTAGAGCTGGTCGAAGGTCTTGAACTGGCTGTCCTTGTTGACGGCGATGATGCCCGGGACGTAGTAGGCGGCCAGGAAGTCCCAGTCCTTGGGGGCCCAATCGGCCAGGCCCAGCACGCCGTGGCTGTACGGGGTCGCGTTGGCGATGAGGGTGTAGCCGTCATGGGGCGCGAGGATCGCGTCGTTCATGCCGATGGTTCCGGTGGCGCCGGGGGTGTTGACCACGGCGATCTTGACGCCGAAGGTCTGCTCCATGTCGGCGGCCAGAAGGCGGCCGATCAGGTCGGAAGACCCGCCGGGGTTCCACGGGACGATCAGGGTGATGCCCTTGGTCGGGAACTCCTGCGCCAGCGCGGGCAGGGTCAGCATCATCAGGGCCAGGATCAGAATGAAAAACCGTTTCAAAACGATGCCCTCCTTGGTATATAGTTGGTCAGCGCGCAATGCACGCGCCTTCGGGATGAATATACAGGAAACTATCCAACCTTGCAATACAAAATTTACCCTGTACAAACCGCTCCGTTTTGCATTGCGCGCAAAAAAGGCCCCATGGTATGCTCCGGGTGTTTCTCCGGGGCGGTCGCGTTATCATGACCGGTTTATGCCATCCCCAGGCCCAGGCTCCGATATGTATCGTCCCAGGATCTCGGTTAGCTCCGGCTTGTTGGGTATCCCCAGCTCCTGGTATATTTTCCTCAGCCGGTAGTTGACCGTCCCCGGAGAAACGAACAGGCGCGCCGCGATGGCCGGGATGCTCGACCCCATCGCGATTTCCCGCATGATCCCCAGGTCCTCCTCGTCCGAGCGCAGCAGCAGGTTCTCCAGGTTCCACAGGAACATGCCGTCCGCGTCGGGCACGTCGTCCGGGTGGACGGCGATTTCTTCCTGCTCCGGGGGGTCCTGGCGCACCGGGGCGAACGCCGTGCTGCCGCGGCTGATGATCTCGCTGGGCAGCGTCAGCACCGCACGCTGCAGCGACGGGTTGCCCTCCAGCATCCGCCAGATATCCACGCCAAGCAGGCCCATCTGGTAGTAGTCCAGCGTCGTGGTCGTCAGCGTCGGCGCGACCATCGCGCCCAGCATAAAGTCCCCTGAGCCGGCGACGAACAGGTCGTCCGGCACCCGCACGCCGCGCCGCTGCGCGCGCGCCATCAGGTGCACGGCGGCAACGTCGTTGACGCAGATGACCCCGTCGTACTCCCGCACGTGCGCCAGGAAGCGCCCGGCGCACTCGTCCAGGCCGCTTTCCATGCCGAAGACGTCCTTCTCGCGTGCCCGCAGGCCCATGGCCCGGGCCGCCGCGAGGAACGCCTCGCGCCTTGTGGTATCATTGCAGTCGAGCGGCTCGGCGCCGTAGCAGGCCAGGCGGCGCCTGCCGGCGCGCGCGAAATACTCCACCATGGAGCGCACCAGGGCGCGCCGGTCCAGCGTCGGCCCCGACACGTCCTCGCCGAACGTGTCCGACAGGGTGCCGACCAGCACGCTCCTGACCCCCAGCGCGCGCAGCCTCGCGACGAGGAAGCCGGTCCAGTCCGTGCGCTTGCTGAGGATGACCGCCGCGTGCGGCAGGCCGCGCCCGGCCGGGGCCTCGAAGCCTTCGAAGACCGAAAGCGAAACGCCGTGCTTCGCCGCGCCCCGCTCCAGCCCCGCGAGGCTCTTGGCGTACAGCGAGGAAACGCTGTACCCCGGCTCGGCGAACACGAATACGGAACCCTTGTCCATTCCCCACCTCGCGGCCCATTGTATGGGTTTTACCGCCCGCGCGCAAACCCGAAGGGAGGGACCCCATGCGCTTCGGATACTGCACAGGCTTCGCGACGCCCGTTAAGGACGCGGCGGACTACGGGCTGCTCCGGGACATCGAGGGGGCGGGGTACGACTACGTCGAGTTCCCGCTCGCGCTGGTCGCGGCGCTGCCTGACCGCTCGTTCGACGAAGTCGAGGCATACCTGAAGGATTCGCGCCTGGGCGCGGACGCCTGCAGCAACATGTTCCCCCCGACCCTCCGGCTGACGGGCCCGGCGGCAGATTTCGACGCCGCGGCGGACTACCTGCGGGGCGCGTTCCGGCGCATGGAGCGCATCGGGGCCAAGACCATCGTGTTCGGCAGCTCCGGCGCGCGCAACCTGCCGCAGGGGACACCCCGCGAGGAAGGCCTTCGCCAGCTGACGGAGTTCCTGCTGCGGCACACAGTCCCGCTGCTGGAGGAACATGACCTCACGCTGGCGGTGGAGCCCATCGGCTCCTACGAGGCCAACTTCATCAACACGCTGCGCGACGGCATGGAACTGGTGGTCAGCGCAAATCATCCGCGCGTGCGGCTGCTGGCCGACAGCGTCCACGTGCTGTACGAGGGCGAGGACGTCGGCGACCTGGCCCGCTTCGCCCCGTACCTGCGGCACGTCCACGTCTGCGAGGACCTGCGCGCGCTCCCGCTGCCCGCTCCCTCCCCGAGGCTGGCGGAGTTCCTTCGGGTATTGAAGGAAACCGGGTACGACGGCGGCGTCAGCTTCGAGCCGGTGCCATACCCCAGGGCGGACATGGCCCGCGCGCTGGAGATCGTCCGGGAGCGCCTCGGCCGATGACAAAGCCAATCATCCGCAGAAAGGCGGGCCGGGCGTGATACTCGACGCATACCACCTGTCCATCGCCCTCTCGGGGCTGCTGGCGCACCTGT
>DATHTQ010000044.1:0-16059 GCA_035463055.1 Candidatus Limnocylindria bacterium | reverse complement strand
CCCGCGAGGCGGGCCTTCCACCTGGAAATGATACCCCTGGCCGGGCGTTGCGCCCCGCCCAGGAACCGCATGCCCAGCTGGCGCTGCATCTGCGTCGCGTAGTGCGCGGGAAGCTGCGCGAGGTACGCCAGGACGGCCACGCCGGTCCCCAGCACCAGCCCCAGCAGGAAGCCCAGGACCGCGCTCTGCGCAACGGAGAACAGCAGGGAGGGGGCCCTTGGGCGGCGTCCCTGCAGGTCGTTGATCTCCTGCTGCAGCTGGATGACCCTGGCCGCGTTGTCGGCCAGCAGGCTGCGCTGCGTGTTCTGGGCCTCGGCCAGGGCGTTGTCGGATACAATCTGTACGCTTTCCTCCAGCACCCGGACGTCATGGGGGACGGCGGACTGCTCGACAAGGGGCTTCTGCCGCTGCAGGTACGCGAACACCGCGTCCACCGCGGCTTTCGCGTCCAGCCCGCGGGAGCCCGTCGCGGTGATGACGACGATGCCGGAGTTGCCCTGGTCCCGGGGTGCGCCCTCCGCGCGGAACTCGCCGACGCGGATGAGTTCGCGCAGGTAGCTGTCCTTCGCGTCCCCGGTATAGACGCCGCCCAGGACGTCGCCCAGGTCCGCGCTGCCGGCCAGCAGGAGGTAGCGGTCGGTGACGGCCTGCACGGACGATGCCTGCAGGTCCACGAGGTTGAGGGTCTTGCCCTCGGGCAGCCCCACGCTGTACACGTCGGGCGGGACGGTGACGCTGAAGCTCAGGCTCGCGACCTGCTTGTTGAACGGGTCCACGCGCATCAGGAGGCTGTTCTGGTTGTATTCCCGCGCCTGGGCCGCGATGGCCTGCGAGTCCTCGATGGACGTGCGCTTGGAGGCCAGGGCCTGCTGGTAGGCGGCGTACTGGACGTCATACTCCTCCTGCCAGGTGCCGATGCCCATGCGCGTCGTGTAGGCGCTGAACGCCCCCGCGAGAACCGCCGCCGCGACCCCCACCAGGAGGACCGTCCGGAAGCGGTGCAGCACGGCGATGAGGAATTCCTTGAGGGTGAGTTCAGCGTTGCGCATGGGCTTCCTCCTGCGATGATATGCCGCCGGGCGCGGGGACCTGCTCCTGCCGGCGGATGGCCTCCTCGGCCATGAGGTTGGTTTCCTCGGCGTCCTGGTAGGTGGGCACGGTATGGCGCAGCGCGGCGCGCAGCGCCTCGGGCGTCCCCTCGTCCAGAGCGAGCGTCAGGGCGGTGAGCTTCTTCTCGACCTCCGCGCGGTCCGGGCCGGTTTCGTGCTCGATGAAGATGCGGCTGTCCCCGGTCTGGCGCATGGTTTCCTCGCGGACCAAAAGCTCCTCGTAGAGCTTCTCCCCGGGCCGAAGGCCCACCTCCACGATGTCGATGTCCGCGTAGGGGGCGAGGCCGCTGAGGCGGATCATGTTCTCGGCCAAATCGAGGATGCGCACCGGCTGCCCCATGTTGAGCACGTAGATGTCGCCCTTCTCGGCGAAGCACCCGGTCTGCAGCACAAGCTGCGCGGCCTCCGGGATCATCATGAAGTAGCGCACCACGCGCTTGTCCGTCAGCGTGATGGGGCCGCCCTGCGCGATCTGCCGCTTGAACAGCGGGATGACCGAGCCGTTGGAATTGAGCACGTTGCCGAAGCGCACGGCCACGAAGTCGGTGGGGCTGTCCTTGCGGCTCTGGACGATCATCTCGCACAGGCGCTTGGTGGCGCCCATGACGTTGGTCGGGTTGACCGCCTTGTCCGTCGAGATGAGGATGAAGCGCCGCACGCCGTGCTTCTCCGCGGCGTTCACGACGTTGAGCGTGCCCAGCACGTTGTTCTTGACGGCCTCGGTGGGGTTGTGCTCCATCAGGGGGACGTGCTTGTGCGCCGCGGCGTGGAACACGACGTCGGGCTTGTGGGCCTCCATGACCTCGTCCAGGCGCCGCGCGTCGCGCACCGAGCCGATCTCGATGTGCAGCTCGGTATTCTGGCTTACCGCCTGCAGTTCCTGGCACAGGTCGTAGACGCCGTTCTCGTAGATGTCCAGCAGGACCAGGCGGCTGGGCTCCATGCGGTACAGCTGGCGGCACAGCTCGCTGCCGATGGAGCCGCCGGCCCCGGTCACCAGGATGCGCAGGCCCCTGTAGAACGCGGCCTGCCCCTCGCCCAGGGTCTCGATCTTCTCGCGCGGGAGCAGGTCCTCGATGTTGATCTCGCGGATGGTCTTTTCCCCGCCGTCCTGCAGCATCCGGTTGGCCGGGTAGTCGTACACGAGCACGCGCAGGCCGAACTGCTTGTAGAACTCGAACAGCTGCTGGAGGAACCCCGGCCCCTTGTCCGGGACGGCGATGACGAAGGTGTCGATGCTGAGCCTCTCCGCCAGCAGCCCCACGTGCTCGTCCTCGGGGTAGACCTTGAGCTTGTAGATGTAGTTGCCGACCTTTTCGCGGTTCTTGTCGATGAAGCACACCGGGACGTACTTCGCGCCCCTGTCGGACAGCAGCTCCTGGGCGAGCTGCACGCCCATGTCGCTGGCGCCCACGATGGCGACGCGGGTCTTCGCCCGCGCGTCCGGGGGCAGGGCAGCCTGCCTGCGCAGCGCCTTTTTGTGGTTGTGCCCGGCGGCGCGGTGCCACTGGTACACGAAGCGCGTGGTCAGGGTGAAGAGCAACTCCACGCTCAGCGCGGCGAGCGTGTGGATGACCGATATCTTGTACACCAGGAACATGTCGCTGGCGGCGAGGAACACCGCGCCGCCAAGCGCGTCCGCGAGCACGAACAGCAGGTAGGACGACTCGTTGGCGTACCGCCACGACTGCGCGTAGCTGCCCAGCAGCAGGCGCACGAGCAGGATGCAGGCGATCAGCAGGGCGCTGTTGGTGACCTTCGCCCTGGTGGTCAGCGCCATCGCAGAGCTCGGATAGACGCCGATGATCAGCGCGCAGGCCAATACGAGGCAAAACATGTCTGCCAGGAACAGCACGAAGTGCCTGGACCTGCGGCTGGACATGATTCTCAGCATGTAACTGCCTGCCCGCTCCTTTTTTTGGCTTGCGTCATACTAACACGAAACAGCGTCCTTATCCACCTTTCCGGGCTTTTGCTGTGAGATGAACCCAAGCACGGCCTCGCAGACCGCGTCCGCGTCCTCCGGCTTCAGGTAGGGGTGCATGGGCAGGCTCAGCACGCGCCTGGTGGCCGCGGAGGTCACCGGGAAGCGGCTGTCGGCGAGGCGCATGCCCGCGTAGGCGGTCTGCTGGTGCAGGCCGCGGGGGTAGTATACCATGCTCGGGATGCCCTTCCCGGCCAGGTGCTTCCTGAGCCCGTCGCGCGCGGCCTCGTCCGGCAGCAGGATGGTGTACTGCGCCCACGCGCTGAAATACCCCTGCGGCACGAGCGGGGTGACGGCCGCGCCTTCCAGCGCCTGGGTGTAGCGGCGCGCGACGGCGTCGGCGGCGTCCAGCTCGTAGGAGATGAAGGCGTCCAGCTTGGGCAGCAGGATGGCGGCCTGCAGCGTGTCCAGGCGCGAGTTCATGCCGATGAGGCGGTTGTCGTACTTGTCGCTGGGCGAGCGCCCCTGCGCGCGAAGCGAGCGCAGCAGGGAGTCCATGTCGTCGTCGTCGGTGAACATCGCGCCGCCGTCCCCGTAGCACCCCAGCGGCTTGGCGGGGAAGAACGACGTCGTCGCCGCGTCCCCGAAGGCGCAGGCGCGCTTGCCGCCTATGGAGCCGCCGAACCCCTGCGCGCCGTCCTCGAGCACCTTGAGGCCGTACCTGCGCGCGATTTCCTCGATCCGGGGGTAGTCGGCGGGGAGGCCGAACAGGTCCACGGGGATGACGGCCCTGGGCGTGAGCCGGCCCTCGCGCAGCACGGCCTCAATGGCCTCCTCCAGCGCGTCCGGGTTGATGTTGAACGTCCGCTCGTCGATGTCCACGAGCACGGGCTCGGCCCCGAGGATGGACACCGCGCCGGCGGACGCGAAGAACGTGAAGTCCGACGTGAACACCGCGTCCCCGGGACCGATGCCCCAGGCCATCATGATGAGCTGCAGCGCGTCGGTGCCGTTGGCGCAGGCCACGCAGTGCTTCACGCCCGCGAACGCGGCCAGCTTGTCCTCCAGCTCCTTGACCTCCGGGCCCAGGATATACTGGCTCCCCCGGATGACCTCCGCCATGCGCCGGTCGATTTCCGCCTTCAGGCGCCCGTACTGCGCCCCCAGATCCCTGAACTGCATCATTCCACCTCCCGGATGCTGTCGCCGTCCTCCCGATAGCGCCTGCCGCATGCCGCGCACGCGAGGCCTTCCCTCAGCACTTCCCCGCATTCGCACGCCCAGCCGATGCGGCGCGCCGGCACGCCGGCCATGAGCGCGTGGTCCGGCACGTCCCTCGTCACCACCGCGCCGGACGCGATGAGGGCGTGGCGTCCGATCGTGTGCCCGCAGACGACGGTCGCGTTGGCGCCGATGGACGCGCCTTCCCTGACCAGCGTCTTCCGGTACGCCGCCGCGCCCTTGGGGTACCTGGCCCTGGGGGTCAGGTCGTTGGTGAACACGCACGACGGCCCGCAGAACACCCAGTCCTCCAGCGTGACGCCTTCATACAGCGACACGTTGTTCTGGATCTTGCACCCGCGGCCTATGGTCACGTTGGAGCCGACGTTGACGTTCTGCCCCAGCGAGCAGCCCTCCCCGATGACCGCGCCCTTCTGGATGTGGCAGAAGTGCCAGACCTTTGTCCCGCGGCCGATGGAGACCGGCTCGTCCGCGTAGCTGCTCTCGTGGAGGAAGTAATCCCCGGCCATTACCGCGAACCCTCCCCGAACATCCCGGCGAAGTCCATGGTCGCGCAGTCCCCGAGCGGCAGCCTGACCGGCCTGCCCTCCGCCGCGGACTTGTAGATGGCCAGCACGAGCTCCAGCGCGCGCTTGCCCGCCTCCGGGCCGACGTAGGGCTCCCGATTTTCGCGGATGGCCGCGGCCACGTCCGCGTACAGCGGCGTGTGCCCGAAGCCGTACACTGTGGGCGGGTTCTCGTGGTGCTCGCGCTTGACCGTGTCCGGGTCGTCCAGCGCGTCGGAGAAGATCCACTCGTCAATCACGTTGACGGACTGGCCCCCCGCCTTGACGGTGCCCTTCTCGCCGAACAGGTACAGTGTTTCCTCAAGGTTCTTCGGGTAGACGTTCGTCGTCCCCTCGATGATGCCGTACGCGCCGCCTTTGAACTTCACGAGCGCGAGCCCCAAATCCTCCGCCTGGATGTAGGGGTGCAGCAGGCGGTCGGTGTAGGCGAACACCTCCTCGACCTCGTCGCCCATCATCCACCGCAGCAGGTCCACGTTGTGGATGCACTGGTTCATCAGGGCGCCCCCATCCTGCTCCCAGGTGCCGCGCCAAAGCGCGCGGTCGTAATACTCGCGCCCGCGGTTCCACCGGATGTGCGCCGCGCCGTGCAGCATGCGCCCGAACCGGTTTTTCTCGACCGCCTCGCGGATCTTTTTGACCGACTTGTTGAAGCGGTTCTGGTGGCAGGCGCACACCTTCACGCCCTTCTCGCGGGAGCGGCGGATGATTTCGTCCGCGTCGCGGATGGACAGCGCCATGGGCTTCTCGATGACGAGGTGGCACCCGGCGTCGATGCAGTCCAGCGCGATGGCGGCGTGCTTGCCGCTCTCGGTGCAGACGGCGCACAGGTCCGGCTTCTCCTTTTCCAGCATCTCGCGGTAGTCCGTGTACTGCGGGGTGCCGGGGGGCAGGTCGAACTTGACGACCTTGTCGCGCATGTTCGCCGGGACCACGTCGCACAGCGCGGCGAAGGTGAACCCGTTCGCCTTGGCCGCCGCGATGTGGTTGGGGGAGATGCGCCCGCAGCCGATGAGGGCGTAGCGCAGCGGGGCCTGGCTCATGGGTTCCCTCCTTTGCCGGGCATCAAGCCGGCCAGCACGTCGGTGATCTTTTCGCAGGCATGGCCGTCGCCGAACGGCCGGTACGCGGGGTCGACGCGCATCTCCCGGCCCAGCGCCGCGAGGATGGCGTCCCGGTCCGGGGCGGCGAGCCGGTTGCGGTTGTCAGTCATCGTCTCGGGCCAGCAGACGAAGTCCAGGATGGTTACGCACTGTTTCCCGGCGAAGAACGCCTCGCGCTGCACCCCGCCGGAGTCGGTGACGACCTTCTCGGCGCGGCTGACCAGCGCGATGGACGTAAGGTACCCCACGGGCTGGGAGAACAGCACGCCGCGGTACGCGTGCCGGGCCCGCAGGGCCTCCACGTCGGCGCGGTTGCGGGGGTGCACGGGATAAACCGCGGGCGCGTCCAGGGAATCCATCGCCGAGAGGATCTGGTGCAGGGTTTCCGGGTCGCCCGTGTTCTCCTGGCGGTGGCACGTCATGTAGTAGAAGCGGGGCGGCAGCGGGATGGGGTCCCCGTCGAAATCCAGCAGGTCCCGGATGGGGCTGCCCTCCGCCTTCCCCCGGTAGTAGAGGAATGCGTCGTACATCGGGTCGCCGACCAGGTGCGCGCCGGAAAGGAGGTTCTCCTTCGCGAGCTCGTCCATCGCGCTGGGCACGCAGGCGAACTTCAGGGCCGACACGTGGTCGGTCAGGATGCGGTTGACCTCTTCCGGGTTCCTGAGCGTGCCCACGCGGTTGCCGGCCTCCACGTGCGCGACGGGCACCCCGAGCTTGGCTGCGGCGAGCGCGGCGGCCAGCGTGGAGTTGGTGTCGCCGTAGACGAGCAGCAGGTCCGGCTTCTCCCGGTCGAGGACCTCCTCCAGCGCGATGAGCATCCTCGCCGTCATCTGGGCGTGCGTCCCCCCGGCGATGCCGAGGTTCACGTCGGGGCGGGGGATGTCCAGTTCGTCGAAGAACACGTCGGACATGTTCCGGTCGTGGTGCTGCCCGGTGTGGACGAGTTTCTCGTCCAGCCTTTCGCGCAGCACGCGCGAGAGGGCGGCGGCCTTGATGAACTGGGGCCTTGCCCCCACGACGGTGAGGATCAACGCAACGCTCCTTCCGCCGCGGGCCGCCCGCCTCCCCTGGAGTAGGCGCGCAGCAGCAGCACATAGGCGAGGTAGACCGCGGACTTGGAGAGGCTGACCAGCCAAAGGAACGCCTCGATGCCCAGCCCCTGCCATTTGGTGAGGGCGAAGGAGAGCACGGAGGCGATGAGCAGCAGCGTCTGGAACACGGCGTCGGCGCGCTGGCGGCCGCACACCATATACCCCGGCGAGAGGGCGGAGGCGACGAAGCGGACGCAGAACAGGGGGCTGAGGATGCGGATGTACTCGCCCGCCGCCTCCCAGCCCGGCCCGAACGCCCAGCGGCTGACCGGCGGGGCGAACAGCGCCATGAGGACGCCCATGGGCGCCGCGGCGGCCAGCAGGAACAGCGCCATGCGGTCGAACGTGCGCGGGAACGCGCCCTTCTGGCGGAACTCCGCCGAGGCGTCGGCGAAGAAGATCTTGCCGACGTTCGCGCTGATGAGGTTCAGCGGCAGCCCCATGATGCGGCTGGACATCGCGTAGTAGGCGAGCAGGCGGATGTCGAACAGCGCCTCGATGAACAGGGTGACCGACGAGTAGGAGAAGCTGTTGATGAACCGCGCGGGCGCCGCGAACAGCGGATAGCGCCGGTTCTCGCGCGCGACCTGCCGCAGGGTGCCGGCGGGTGTGGCGAGGATGGCGGGCAGCTCGGGCTTGATGTCGCGGGCCTGGCGGCGGATGCCCGCGAGGTTGCCGGCGACGTAGCTTCCCAAAAGGCCGGGCGCCCGCAGCGCCAGGACCCCCGCCAGCGCGCTCCCCAGGCTCTGGAACAGGGACCTCCACACCCCGACGGATGCGATGGTCCGGTAGTCGCCCCGGCGGTTGTTGAAGGCGGTCAGCACCTGGATGACGCTGTCGGTGAGCAGCGTCAGCAGCACGAACCCCGTGATGAGCAGCGCCGGGTACGGCGCGCCGGTGAGGCGCAGGTAGCCGAAGGTGCCCAGTGCGACCACCGCGCTGACGCCGAAACCCACCAGCAGCGACAGCTTGACCAGCGCGCGCATCTTGCCCTCGTCGCCCTCGACGACGATGCCGTTGTTGTACGCGCCGTTGACCGACGCCATGAACGTGTTGGCGATTGCCAGCGCGTAGGCGTACAGGGCCAGCTCGTACTCGCTGAACAGGCGCGTGAGCAGCGGGGAGGCGAGCACCGTGATGAGCTGCGCCAGCACCGTCCCCGCCGACAGGGTCAGCAGTGAGCGGAAAAAGCGGCTGCCCCGCAGCTTCCTGGCAAGTACGCTCACGCGGCCGCCCCCCGCTTACGCATCCGCGTCCCCTCCCGCCAGGCCCGCCATGCGGGCGGCGATGCGATCGTAGGCGTAGGCGGCCTTTTCATCCTCGTTCATGTGGAAAGTTATGCCGCCGCCCAGCGCCTTGCGCCGCGCCAGGTCCGCGAGGAAAGCCTTGAGCCGCGGGAAGTCCGCGTCGTGCCGCGCCTCCTCGTACACCGCGCCGGCCCCGACGTCGTCCAGCATCCGGCCCAGCTCGCTGCCGGGCATGTCGCCGTTGACCAGCGTGACCAGCGGCCGGCCCAGCATCAGGCACTCGTAGACCTTGCCGGTCAGGATGCCCCGGTCCTGGCGGGAATTGTGGGAGCACACGACGACCGCGTCCGCGCCCTGCTGCATCCCAAGCGCCGCCCGCCGCTCCAGCACGCCCATGGCCCTGACGCTGCCCTCCAGCCCGTGCGCGCGGGCGAACCCGCGCAGGATGGCTTCGTCCGGGCCCGCGTAGAGGAACACGGGGCCATCGCCCATGGCTCCCTCATCCGTGAGTTCGCGCAGTGCGCGGAACAGCGGGCTTAAATCCCGCTTGCCGCCGTACAGCCCCCCCGCGTAGGCGAGGACGAGCCGCCCCGGCTCCGCCGTCCCCGGGGAAGGGCCGGCGGCGGCGTCCGCGGCGCCCCGCAGGTCGTCCGGGTCGAAGCCGTTGGGTACCCAGCGCAGTTTCCCGGCGCCTGCGCTGGCGGGGAACTTCTCCATCGCGTCGCGCGACACGACGGTCACGACGTCCGCGCGCGCCTCGAACCTGCGCTGCAGGAAGGTGTTGGCGCGCTTCTGCGGCGCGTTCTGCCACTCGTAGACCATCGGGTCGCGGAAATCGGCGACCCACCGTTTCGCCAGCCCGCGGCGCCTGGCCCAGGACGCCGCGAAGTGGGGGGCGGCGTTTGGGTAGCTCGATATGACCGCGTCGAACGGCTCACCGCCCGCAAGCCCGCGCAGGGCGGCCTTCACCCGGCGCGTCCACAGCAGGTCGTTGAGCAGCGAGACCGCGAAGCGCGCGAACTGCTTGAGGCCCGACGCCCCGCCGGAGGCGCTGGCCGCGCCCGCGCCGCCCTTGCGGTACGCGCCGCGCAGGCGGTGGTAGGCGCCCGCGTAGGGGACGACGACTCGCCGGGACGCCTGGATTTCCGGGCTTTCCAGCAGGGTGTCCCTCGGCTCGCCCTCCGGGACGTCCGGGGAGACGACGGTCACCTCATGGCCCATGCGGACCATGTACTTGGCCATCTTGCTGGGGCGCACCGCGCCGATGACGTTGCGGGGCGCGAACGCGGAACAGATGAACAGGATTTTCATGCTGCGCCTCCGGGCCCGAGCCGCGGGGCTTCCCCCCGCGCGGGGGCGGGCGGGCCGCTTTCCTCTTTGCGCGGCAGCTTTTGCGCGAGGGCGAGCATGAACGACGTCAGCGCCCAGTAGGGGAGCCGCCGCATGCCGAACCCGGCCAGGCCGTAGATGTACAGCGCGAGCGGGACCAGCAGCAGGTAGGGGTCGCGCCGCAGCGAGAGGAAGATACGCACGGTGAAGACGGCGAAGATGATGACGCCCACCAGGCCCGTCATCCCGATGATTTCCAGGTAGGTGTTGTGGAATTCGGAGATGCCGCCGTTGGAGTGCGTGCCGTCGCCCAGCCCGAACAGGAAGTTCTTGCGCAGCGGGTCCACGATGTAGGAGAACAGCTCGAAGCGCCCCATGCCGTTGGGGTCGGCGGAGACCCAGGCCATGAACCGGTCGAACAGCCACACGAACCCGAGGATGAATCCCAGCGCCCCGAGGGTCCACGCCGCCGCCACCGCGACCCTGTTCGCGCGCGCGGCCTTCGCGCCCCGCACGACGAGCAGGGCGGCGCCCAGCGCGGCGCAGGCCAGCATGGCCATCCACGCGGTCGCCGAGCGCGTGAGGAACAGGATGTAGAAGAACGCCGCGGCGCTGACGGCGTGCGCCGCGCGCCGGGCGCGGGGCATTTCCACGCGGACCAGGAAATAGAACGACACGAACATCAGCCCCAGCGCCAGGATGGCCATCTGGTGCGGGTTCGCGCCGCCGCCGGTGAAGCGCACGCGCGCGTACCACAGCCGCGCGCCGAAGAACGTCGGCGAGACCACCCGGCTGTATACCAGCAGGAAGATATACCAAACCGCCGCGACAAAGCAGGTGGTCTCGAGGATGCGCAGGATGTCGCCCGCCCCGCGGCGCATCAGCCCCGCGTACACCCCCAGCGACAGGAACATCATGAAGAACCACGTGACAAGGCCGCCCAGGCCCGAGGACTCGGAGGGGTAGAACTGCAGGCAGAACAGCGTGCCCGCGGTGAGGGTCAGGTAGAACGGCAGCCAGAACGCGGCCAGCGGGCGGTTCACCCCGCCGTCGAAGTAGTACCGCAGGTACCGGGCGCACCAGACCGCGCACAGCAGCTCCGCCGGGCCCACCTTCCAAATCCGCAGCTCGGTCATGGGCGCCATCGCCAGCCCGACGATGAGCAGCAAGTCGAACCCGCCAACGCCTTCCCGGCGGCGAAGGTTATAACTGGACATCATTCTTGATCATCCGGAACTTGCCGCTGCCTTCGCGCGGGATGCTGTCCACGCGGCGGATGTCCACCCGCATGTCCGGGCCGAACTTCTGGAGGAACTCCCCGCGCAGCAGCGCGTCGTGCTCGTCCCGGTACAAATCCCTGTCCACCTCCAGCAGCGCGGTGATGTGGTCCAGGCGGTCCTGGACGAACTGCGCGCGGATGACCGTGTTGGGCATGTTCTTGAGCAGGTTGGCGACGTTGCCCGCGTTGACGCGCGCGCCTTGGGGCGTGTAGAGGAAGTCCAGCCTGCGCCCCTGGATGGACTCCACCAGGGGGGCGGCCAGCCCGCAGGCGCACTTCTCCCCCCTGGGCGCGAACGCCATGCTGTCGCCGATGCGGTAGCGGATGAGCGGCGTGGCGTAGGTGGTGAAGCTGGTGACGAGCACCTCGTCGCTGCCTTCCTCGTGCTCGAACACGCCGCTGGACAGGTCCATGTGCAGGCGCTGCCGGGCGCACTCGGTCACGAACGGCGCGCCCTCGCTGGACGCGTACTGGTCGTACACCCTGCACCCGAACACCCGCTCCAGCAGTTCCCTCCCCGGCTGGCTCAGGGTCTCGGACGTGGGGAAGATGGCCACGGGCTTGAAGCCCGGGCGGATGCCCTTGCGCTCCATGTAGCCCGCGACGTCCGTCAGGCAGGTGAAGAACCCGTCCAGCGCGTCGGGCCGGAAGCGGTTGAGGCTGTCGATATAGTGCGGGATGTTTTCCTCGGTGATGTAGAACGACGAGTAGATCATCTGCCGGCAGGCCGCGTTGTAGCGCCAGAACACCTTTTCCTTCTGCCCGGGCGGCACGATGTGCTTGCCGTTGAACGTCGCGCGCTTCATCCTCAGGTGCTCGAAGCCCACCCTGGCCTTGAAGTGGTCCAGCGTCGCCATGCGCCGCATCGAATCCACGATGCGCTGGCGCACGACCAGCGACATGCCGGTCGTCCCGCCGGTGTGCTCCTCGACGGTGCCGGCGGCATCCTGCGTCATCACGTCCCGGATGTTGGCGCGAATGGCCTCCTTGTCCACTGTGGGAAGGAGGGGCAGGTCCGCCGGGGTGCGCACGGCGCCTACGTCGACGCCCGCGTACAGCCGGCGGTAGAAGGGGCTGCGCTCCGCCGCGTAGCGCAGGAGCCTGCGCAGTTCACCGGCCTGGTATTCCTCCTGCCGCTCCAGGCCCCAGGTGTCGAACTCCTTCAGGAACTCCCGGTGCTCCCAGTAGGCGCGGCCGTAGCGCGTGGCGTTCTTGCGCCAGCCCGCGACGCTGGTCATCAGGTGCTGGAACCCGATGGGGGAGTGCGCGTAGACGCGCTCCAGGATGCTCATGCCAGGGTCTCCCTGTACCACGCGATGGTGTCCATGATGCCGCGGCGGAAGTCCCACTCCGGCGCGTAGCCCAGCATCTCCCTGGCCGCGCCGATGTCGGCGAAGCTGTGCGGGATGTCCCCGGCCCGCGCGGGGCCGAACCTCGGGGGCACGCGGACGCCCAGGGCGTCCGCGATGACGTTGTACAGCTCCAGCAGCGTCACGCGGCCGCCGTACGCGATGTTGAACACCCTCCCCCAGGCCTCCGGAGGCGCGGAAAACGCCTTGAGGTTGGCCTGGACGACGTTCGCGACGTAGGTGAAGTCTCGCGAGTACGACCCGTCGCCGTTGATGACGGGGGCCTCGCCCGCGAGCAGGGCCTTCACGAACCGCGGGATGACCGCGGCGTACTGTCCCTTGGGGTCCTGCCGGCGGCCGAACACGTTGAAATAGCGCAGGCCGACCGTGGGCAGCCCGTACAGGCCTTTGTACAGCCGCGCGTACTCCTCCGCGCAGCGCTTGGTCAGCGCGTAAGGGGAGATGACGCGGCCCTCCTGCCCTTCCTTCTTGGGCAGGCGCGGGTCGTCCCCGTAGACGGACGAGCTGGACGCGTAGACGAAGCGCCGCGCGCCGCGCCGCCGCGCCGCCTCCATCACGTTGAGCGTGCCGCGCGTGTTGATGTCCTCGTATTGCAGCGGCATCGCGATGCTGCGCGGGACGCTGCCCCACGCGGCCTGGTGGCTCACGTAGTCCATGCCCTGGCAGGCCGTCAGGCAGGTGTCCAGGGAGCGGACGTCGCCCTCGATGAGCTCAAAGCGGGGGTTGGGGAGGAAGGGGGCGACGTTCTCCCGCTTCCCGGTGGAGAAGTCGTCCAGGCAGCGAACGCGAAAGCCCCGCTCCAGGAACGCCTCGACCAGGTTGGAGCCGATGAACCCCGCGCCGCCGGTGACCAGCACCCCCGCGCCTGGCGCGGCCTGCCCCCCGTCCGTTCCCATGTTTACAGCCTCCAATAAAGGTACCCCGCGTCCTCGTAGGCCTTCCGGTCCAGAAGGCCCTTGACGTCCACGAGCACCCTCTGGCCGCCGTTGAAGAACCTGGCGATGTCGTCCTTCGTGAAGCGCGTGAAGGCCTCGTGGGCGACCGCGATGACCAGGGCGTCCATGTCGCGGATCTCGTCCATCGGGGTGAAATGGACCCCGTACTCGTGCGTGGCCTCGGCCTCGTCGGCGGTCGGGTCCGCGATGAGCGCGGTGATGCCGTATTCGCGCAGCTCCCGCCAGATGTCGATGACGCGCGTGTTGCGCGTGTCGGGGCAGTTCTCCTTGAAGGTGAACCCCAGGATGGCGACCTTCGCGCCCTTGACCGGGCGGTCCGAGCGGATGAGGCCCTTGACGACGTTCTCCGCGACGTAGCGGCCCATGTCGTCGTTGATGCGCCGGCCCGCCAGGATGATCTGGCTGTGGTAGCCCATCTGCTCGGCCTTGTAGGTCAGGTAGTAGGGGTCCACGCCGATGCAGTGCCCGCCGACCAGGCCCGGGGAGAACGGGAGGAAGTTCCACTTGGTGCGCGCCGCCTCCAGCACGGACCTGGTGTCGATGCCCATCCGGTTGAAGATGATGGACAGCTCGTTCATGAAGGCGATGTTGATGTCGCGCTGGCTGTTCTCGATGACCTTGGCGGCCTCCGCCACCTTGATGCTCCCCGCGCGGTACACGCCCGCGTCCACCACGAGCTCGTACACCTTCGCCACCGTGTCCAGCGTCTGCGCGTCCATGCCGGAGACGACCTTGGTGATGGTCTCCAGCCGGTGGACGTGGTCGCCGGGGTTGATGCGCTCGGGGGAGTAGCCGATGAAGAAGTCCTTGCCGCAGGCAAGGCCCGACTCGCGCTCCAGGATGGGCACGCAGATGTCCTCGGTCACGCCCGGGTAGACCGTGGACTCGAACACGACGACGCTGCCGGGGGTGAGGTTCTGGCCGAGGATGCGGCTCGCGCTCTCCACCGGCCCCAGGTCCGGCATGTGGTCGTCGCGCACCGGCGTGGGGACGGCGACGATGTGGAAGCGGGCCTGCCGCAGTTCCCCGGGGTCGGAGGTGAAGCGCACGGTGGTGCTGCGGATGGCCTCGTCCCCGACCTCGCGCGTGGGGTCCACGCCGCTTTGGTACAGCGCGACCTTCTTCTCGCTGATGTCGAACCCGATGACGTCGACCTTTTTGGCGAACGCCACCGCGATGGGCATCCCCACGTACCCCAGGCCGACGAGGGACAGCTTCTCTTCCCGGGCGACCAGCTTCTCATAGAGGCTCTTCATCGTTTCCCCTCCTTGCCGATAGAATCGATTTCCCGCAGGTAGGCATCCACGACGATGCCACGGTCGAACTCCGCCTCCATCTTGCGCCTCCCGGCCTCGCCCATGCGCGCCCGGTCCGCCTGGGGCATCGCGATGAAGGCCAGCATCGCGTCGCGCAGCCCTGGGGCGTCCTTCGCCCCGCACCCCAGGCCCGTGACGCCCTCGTCGAAGGTTTCCAGGCACCCGGGCACGCGCGAGGCGATGACCGGGCGGGCCGTCGCCGCCGCCTCCAGCAGGGTGTTGGCCATGCCCTCGTGCCAGGAGGGCAGGACGACGCAGTGGCTGCGGGCGATCTGCTCGTGGATGTCAGGGCGGTACCCAAGGTATATGGCCTCGCCCCGCGCGTCCATGTCCCGGAAGCGCTGTCCATCGCCCTCGTCCGGCTCGCCGATGAGCGTCAGCGACGCGTCCGGGTGGCGGGCCTTGACCTCGCGGAACGCGGCGAGCAGTTCCTCGACCCCCTTGCTGCGCATGAGCCGCCCGATGAACAGGAACCGCACCCCGTCCCCCGCGTCCGGGTAGGGCATGGGGGAATGGGCCCTGAGGTTCACGCCGGAGCCGGGGACCAGCGCGGACGGCGCCCGGACGGCCCCTTTTCCCTGCAGGAACTCCATGTCCCGGCGGTTCTGGAAGAACACGCGCCGGGCGCGGGCGAGGCCGACGCGGTACAGCAGGAGCACGAGCCTGCCCAGCGGCCCTCCCCCCTCCACCGCGGTGCCCAGCCCCGTGACGTTGGCTACCTGCGGCACGCCCAGCATCCGGGCGGCAAGGCCGCCATAGACGTTGGGCTTGACCGTGTAGGTCAGCACCGCGCCGGGCCTGACCTCACGCAGCATCCCGCGGTAGCGCGCCAGCAGGCGAAGGTCCTTGAGCGGGTTCATGCCCCGGCGGTCGACCTCCGTGGGGATGAAGCGGCATCCCAGGCCCGTGATCTCCGGCACCAGGCGCCCCTGCGGGAGGGAAACGTGCACCTCGTGGCCGGCGCCCACCAGCGCCTCCAGCAGCTCGCGGCGGAACCTCCACAGCCCCACGTCGTTGTTGGCCAGGACCAGGACCCTCACGCCCCGCCCTCCAGCCGCCGGACCGGGACGCCCGCGTAGGTGCCCGGCTGCGCGAGGTCCCGGACCACCACGCCGCCCGCGCCGACGACGCAGCCGGCGCACAGGGTGATCCCCGGGATGACCGCGCAGCCAACGCCCAGGTGGCACCGCGGGCCCACGCGCACCCCTCCGGCCAGGTGCGCGCCGGGGGAGACGTGGGTGAAGTCGCCGACCTGGCAGTCGTGGTCCACCGAGCAGGAGGTGTTGAGGATGCAGTGGCGTCCGATGTGGCTGCCCACGTTGACCGCGGCGAGCGCCATGACGGCCGTCCCCTCGCCCAGGACGACGCCCTGCGCGACCACCGCGCTGGGATGGACCGCGGTGTAGAACCGCGCGATGCCAGCGAGCTGCCCCGCGATGCGCTCCCTGACGGCGTTGTCCCCGATGCCGACGATGAGCGCCGCCCGCCCCGCGTACCGCGCCGCCTCGCCGGTGCGCCCCAGGATGG
>DATHTQ010000043.1:0-4662 GCA_035463055.1 Candidatus Limnocylindria bacterium | reverse complement strand
AACGCCAACATCCTCGTGGAATACGAGAACGGCGCGAACGGCGCGTACTGGTGCACGCAGGTCGCCGCCGGCACGCTCAACGGCCTGGCCGTGCGCGTCTACGGGGACGAGGGGTCGCTGGAGTGGCGCCAGGAGGACCCGGACTTCGTCCGCCACACCCCCCGGGGCGAGGCACCCCGCATCCTCACCCGGGGCAACGGCTACGTGAAGGAAAAGGCCGGCGCCTTCAGCCGGTTGCCCACCGGACACCCGGAAGGGCTGCACGTGGCGTTTGCGAACATCTACCGCGAGTTCGTCCGTGCCGTCGCGGCAGCGAAGGCCGGGGAGCCCGCGGACGGGTTCGACTTCCCCCGCGCCGAAGAGGGCGTGCAGGGCGTGCGCTTCATCCACGCGGCCGTGGCCAGCGCGGCCCAGGACAGCCGCTGGGTGGAACTGCCCTCCTGACATACAGCGGGAGCATGGCAATGGCCCGGACGCGCTGCGCCCGGGCCTTTTCGTCATATGGAGATTACGCCGCGGAGTCCGCCACGTACACGAACCCGCCGCCGCGCCGCGTGGAGTGCAGCCAGGTGTACAGGTTGACGCGGATGCTGTTCCCGTTGTCGTAGATGAGCAGGTCCGCCTTGTCCCCCTCGCCCTCGACGCCCACGACGGTCACCCAGTGCCAGCTTTCCAGGTGCGGGATGTCGCCGTTGGAGAGGTTGAGGAACGCGACGGGCGAATCGGCGGCCAGCCCATCGCGGATGAACGCTTCGGCCTCGGAGGAATCCGGCCGCGCGGACGGCTCCGCGGGGATTTCCAGCGCGCGGGCGCGAAGGCCGCTCCCGCGCTCCTCGAAGAAGGCGTCCAGGCCCTGCTGCATCATGAAGGGCGAGTTGAGGCCCATGATGCCGGGGGTCAGGTACTGCCAGCTCTGCTCCATCAGGCGCAGGAAGCCGGCGCGGTCCCGGGTCTCCTCGTCCAGGGAGATCCTCCCCATCCGGGAGAGGTAGAGCAGGATGTTCGCGCCCGTGCAGGGCCCGCAGCCGGCCTTGCGCTGCCAGAACCCGCTGAACCAGTCCTGGTCGAACCCGAACAGCGTGGCCGCGCGGGCGCACTCCTTGCCCTCGCAGGGGAAGTGGAGGTGTTCCGGGGAGGAAATCGTGCTTGTCATCGCAACCTCGCATGGTCCGAAGGAAATGCGCGGGAGTATTCCCGCGCATGAGTATACCCCGAGCGAATTGTCCGTTCAGTCGGGCAGGGTGACGCCCGCTTCCTGCGCGGCTTCCACCAGCGCGTCCAGCGCCTGCACGATCTGCTCCTCCCGGTGCTCGCTGACCACGCAGAAGCGCAGGCGCGCGCGGCCCTTGGGCACCGCGGGGAACACCGCGGGCGGCACGAAGACGCCCTTGTGGCGCAGCATGTTGGACAGCAGGAAGGCGTTCTCGTCGCTGCCCACCAGGATGGGGATGATGGCGGTGTGCCCGGCAAGGCAGGTGTTGAGGCGGCGCTTGTGGGCCTCGCGCACGAACGTGTCGATGTTGCCCTCCAGCTGCTTGACGATGGAGGTGTCGGCGCGCAGCAGGCGCACCGCCGCCAGCGTAGCAGCTGCAAGGGGCGGCGAGATGCCCACCGAGAACACGAACCCGGGCAGGTTGTACCTGAGGTACTCGATGAGGCTGCGCTTGCCCGCGAGGTAGCCGCCGCAGGTGCCCAGGCCCTTGGAGAGGGTGCCCATCTTGATGTCCACGTCGTCGCGGTCCAGGTGGAAGTACTCGTCCACGCCGCCGCCGTGCTCGCCGATGACGCAGGCGGAGTGCGCCTCGTCCACCAGCAGGAAGCACCCGTACTTCTTTTTCAGCGCGACGAACGCCGGCACGTTGGCGATGTCGCCGTCCATGCTGTAGGCGCCCTCGACGATGATGAGGACCTTCTTGAACTTGTCGCGCTGGGTGCGCAGGATGCTCTCCAGCGCGGTGTGGTCGTTGTGCGGGAAGGGCTTGGCGACGGCCTGGCTGAGCTTCACGCCCTGGTCGATGGAGTTGTGGGCGAGCGCGTCGTAGACGATGAGGTCGTCCTTGCCGCAGAAGTTGCCCACCAGGGTCACGTTGGTCGCGTGGCCGCTGACCAGCACCAGCGCGGCCTCGGCGTTCTTCCACGCCGCGATCTCGGCCTCGAGCTCGCGGTTGAGGGACTTCTCGCCCGCCAGCAGGCGCGAGCCCGAGGCGGAGGTGCCGTACTTCTCGATGGCGTCCTTCGCCGCGTCCATGACCTCGCGCCGCCCGGACATGCACACGTAGTTGTAGGAGCCGAAGTTGAGGACTTCCTGCCCCTCCATGACGCTGGTGTCCTTGAGCGCGCTGTCGTGGGCGACGAAGTAGGGGTTCTCCATGCCGGAGCCCACGAGCCCCTGCACGCGCACCTCGAACGCCTTGTATTCCTCGGACTGCTCGAAGTCCGTGACGGGCGCGACCGCGCCGCGCGGCTCCTCGGCCTTCGCGGTCTCCCCGCCCAGGCGCTGGTTGATGATGGCGGCGAGGTCGTTGACGGTCGTGCACTGGCCGTACTCCTCGGTGGGGATGAGGACGGAGAACAGCTCCTCCACCTTCAGCGACACGCTGAGCACCTGCAGCGAGTCCCCGCCCAGGTCGTTGATGAAGTGCGCGTCGTCCTGCACCTGGTCCGGGGTGGTCCCCAGCGCCTCGGCGTAGAGCTTGCGCACCTTGTCCTTGATGTCCAGCGGGCCCTCGGCCTCGGGCACCGCCTCCTCCACGACGATGGGCTGCGTGTCCCCCGGGGGCAGCGCGCCGGACTTGAGGTCCAGGTCGCGGTAGGCGACCCTGCGCTCCTCCAGCGACTTCTTGAGCGCCATGCGCTTGACCTTGATGCCGTTGGCCATCTCGAACGGCTCGTGGGTCGCCAGCACGCGGGTGACCTGCTTGAGCACGGGCAGCCTGCGGTTGATGGCGGCCACCTGGCGCATGACCTGGGTCAGGTGCGCGTCGTCGCGGTAGCGCTCGCCCACGTTGAGCACGAGCGTGATGTCCTCGTAGTCCGGGTGCAGGTGGCGGCGCCGCCTAATCTTGTTGACGCGGCTGGCGCCGGTGTTGCGCAGCCCCAGGACGGAAAACTGCTCCACGCCCTCGAGGTTGCCGAAGTAGTCCTCCAGCTCGTCGGGGTAGACGTTCTCGCCCGACTCGTTGATGATGACGTCCTTGCTGCGCCCCTCGACGTACATCCGCATGCCCTTTTCCAGCCGGACGATGTCGCCGGTGCGGTACCAGCCCTGGGCGTCCAGGTCCGCGGCGATGAGCTGTCCGTCCTTGAGCTGCCCCGTGTGGACGCTGCTGCCGCGGATGAGCATCTCGCCGGTGTTGCTGCGCTTGCCGTCGGACTCGACCTTGTACTCCACCGACGCGAACGGACGCCCGACCGAGCCGGACGTGCGGGTGTGCAGGTTCATCCCGGTCTCGCACGAGGTCAGGGCGGTCTCGGTCATGCCGAAGCCCGAAATGGTGTAATAGCCCAGCGCGGCGATGTTGCGCATGTGCTCGCGCGGGGTGTGGCTGCCGCCCAGGATGATGCAGTTGACGTCCGGGCCCAGGAGCTTCGCGTTGACGGACTTGAACAGCACGCGGCGCGCCACGTCCATGCCGAAGCCGGGCGCGACGTTCTGCAGCCCCAGGCTGATGCCCTTCATGATCTTGAACACCGCGCGCTTGACGGGCTTCTCCTGGGCGACCTTCTTGTTGAGGCCCGCGGAGAGGCTGTTGGCCAAAAGCGGCACCGCGCACAGGAAGTTGACCTTGAAGCGCCGCATCGTGCCCAGCACGGTCTCCGGCGCGCGGTCCTTGAGGAACACGGTCTCATAGCCGATGAAGTTGCACCACATGATGCAGACCAGGAACCCGAACACGTGGTGGAACGGCAGGAACGCGAGGTTGCGCTGCATCCGGTTGTTGACGATGCGCGGGTTGGCCTTGTGCAGCAGGTCGGAGTTGAGCACCTGCTCGCACAGCGCCGCCTCGTCGTACACGAAGATGCGGCTGGTCGCGGTGGACCCGGAGGTGCACAGCGCGACCTTGCCGGCCCAGCGGGGTGCGAAGCCCGGGTCGGGCTGGGCGCGGAAGACCTCCTCCGCGTCCGCCTGGACGAACTCCGCGGGCAGGTTCTTCGTTCCCCTGGCCACCACGCCGCAGGCCCCGGCCTGGCGCAGCATGTGCTCGGTCATCTCCTCGCCCAGCGTGGCGTTGAGCAGCAGCGGGTTGTACCCCGCCTGCACCATGCCCCAGAACAGGGCGAACCACTCCTTGCAGGTATCCACCTGGATGGCGGCGAACCGGCCGACGTTGTGCTCCCCGAAGGCCTTGCGCAGGTGCGCGGCGTACGCCCCGGTCCATGCCTGGAGCTCGCCGAAGGTGGCGTTCTTCTCCTCGTCCCCCTCCAGCCAGTGCGCGGCGACGCGGTCGGTGTTCTCGACGCTGAGCTCGAAGATCCGGCGCAGGGTCATGTCCTCGCGGAGCGCTTCGCAGCGCGCGCTGATATAGGTGTATAGCTCCATCAATGGCCCTCCTTCACGCACGCGCGTGCTAAACCTGGTAGTAACGCGAAAAAATCCGGGAATAGAACCGTCCGGGAAGCACGTCGTGCGCGACGATGGCGAAAAACTCCTGCGCCTTGGTA
>DATHTQ010000042.1:0-10311 GCA_035463055.1 Candidatus Limnocylindria bacterium | reverse complement strand
GTCGATGTTGACCCCCAGGCGCTTGGCGTAGGCGGGGTCCAGTGCGTGCTCCGCGTCGATGAAGGCGGCGAGCCCGCCCATCTTCTGGGTCTCCGCGATGAGGTGCAGGGCCACCGTGGTCTTGCCGGAGGACTCCGGCCCGAAGATCTCGATGATGCGCCCGCGCGGGATGCCGCCGACGCCCAGCGCCATGTCCAGGTCCAGGCATCCGGTCGGGATGACGTCCACCTGCATCTTGGTCTGGTCGCCCAGCTTCATGACCGTGCCGCGGCCGATCTGCTTGTCCAGCGCCGCCAGCGCGCGGTCCAGCGCCTGGGTCTTCTCGTTGGCGACGGCCACGGCGGCCGCCGCTGCCTTGGTTTCCTTGGCTGCCATACGGGTTCCTTTCTGGTTTCAGGTCGTGGTGTTGGGGGAGAGGGAAAGCAGATGCCGCGCGCCGCGGAAATATTCGATGCCGGAGAGGACCGTCAGCGCGGCCATGACGACGCACAGCGAAAGCGTGAGCGCGTCCGGGAGCCGCAGCAGGGACGAGAGTACCGACAGGAACTGGAAGTTGGTCTTGACCTTGCCCAGCTTGCCCGCGGGGATGACTACGCCCTGCTCCACCGCGACCAGGCGAAGTCCGTCCACGGCCAGCTCCCTCGCGGCGACGACGCATGCCGCCCACCAGGGATAGCCCGCGAAGAACACGAGCACGATCATCATGCACAGGGAGAGGATCTTGTCCGCCACCGGGTCGGCGAACTTGCCGAAGTTGGTGACGAGGTGACGTTTGCGGGCGATATGGCCGTCGAGGAAGTCCGTCAGCGCGGCGAGCGCGAACGTCGCGGCCGCCCATCCGGGGAGGTTCAGCAGGGTGAGCAGGATGCACACCGGGATGAGCAGCACCCGCAGGATGGTGAGGCGGTTGGGGAGGTTCATCCCTGGCCGCCTTCCGCGCTCAGCACCTCGGCGGCGAGGTCGTACTCCGCGGCGTGTGTGATGCGCGCGGTGACCATCTGCCCGGGCGTTAGGCCCTCGGCCCCCGTCAGGCGGATGAGGCCGTCGCTGTCCGGCGCCTCCCAGCGGGAGCGGCCCACGAAGACGCCGTCCTGCGCCCCGGTGACCAGCACCTCGGCGGTGCTGCCCACGCGGGCCCTGTTGCGCTCCAGGCTGATTCCCCGCTGCAGGGTCAGCAGCGCGTCCAGCCTCTCCTGCTTCACCTCCTCGGGAATTTGCCCCTTCATGCGGTAGGCGGGGGTGTCCTCCTCGCGGGAGTAGGCGAACGCGCCCAGGCGGTCGAACCGCACGCGGGCCGTGAAGTCCATGAGTTCCCGGAACTCCGCGTCGGTTTCGCCGGGAAAGCCGACGATCATCGTCGTGCGCAGGGCGAAGCCCTTGTCGCGGGCGTACAGCAGCAATTCCTCCGTCTGGCGGATGTCGCCCCGGCGGCGCATGCGCCGCAGGACGCCGGGGGAGGCGTGCTGGAGGGGAAGGTCGAGGTAGCGGCACACCTTGGGAAGGGCAGCCATCGTGTCGATGAGCGCCTTGTCGGTGCCGTCGGGGTAGCAGTACAGGACCCGCAGCCAGTCGACGCCCGGGATGTCCTGGGCTTGGGTGAGAAGCCCGGCCAGGCTTTCGCCCGGCCTATCGGCGCCGAAGCGGGTCGTGTCCTGGGCGATGAGGATCTGCTCGCGCGCGCCGCGCGCGGCCAGGTCACGCATCTCGGAAAGGATGCTTTCGGCAGGGCGCGAGCGGAACGGGCCCCTGATGAGCGGGATGGCGCAGTAGGCGCACCGGTTGTCGCACCCCTCGGCCACGCGGACGTAGGCGGTGTAGGGCGCGGTGGTCAGTACCCTGCCGCAGCCGGAGAAATCCTCGCCGCGCTCGGTGCTCCCGGCGCGCGCGCCGGCCATGGCCTCACGGATGTAGGACGCGAGGTGCGGGTATTGGGCGACGCCGGTCAGGACGTCGATCTCGGGGATCTGCTCCAGCAGCTCGCTGCCGTAACGCTGCGCCAGGCAGCCGGTCACGCACAGGACGCGGCATGCGCCGGTCTGCTTGTGCCGGGCCATCTCGAGGATGGCGTCGATGGACTCCTCCTTGGCGGAGGCGATGAAGCCGCAGGTGTTGACGACCAGCACCTCCGCGGCCTGGGGATCGTTTACAAACTGAAAGCCGTCCTTCCCGAGGAAAGACAGCATCTCCTCCGTGTCAACCCGGTTTTTTACGCAGCCAAGGGATACGACGCCAACCTTCATCCGCACATCCTGATCGTTGCTTCAGCGCTTGTCTGAGCACGCTTATTTTACCAAATTTGCCCTCGTCCCACAAGGGATTTGGGCATAAAAAGCGAACAAAAGTTCGCTATTTTTTCCCCATGCGGCGCCTGAGGATTTCGGGCCTCGCGACGCTGAAACC
Organism: Candidatus Limnocylindria bacterium; assembly: GCA_035463055.1. Lineage (GTDB taxonomy): Bacteria > Bacillota > Clostridia > Christensenellales > Aristaeellaceae > UBA6115. The sequence goes on along the minus strand of DATHTQ010000042.1, from coordinate 7,911 downwards.
GAAGAAGCCCAGAGGACGGGAAAGCCCGGCGTATTCCCCGTGGCTGTAGGCGACGAGGCCCGCGCGGCCGAAGTCCACCTTGCCGCCCTCGTCCGCCAGATCCTCCCGCACGTGGACGCCGAGGATGTGCGCGACGAACATGCTGTGGCTGCCCAGCGGCACCTCCCGCTCCACCCTGCACGCGAGGACGGCGGGGCTCTCGGCGATGCCGGGGGCGAAGCGCAGTTCCTCCAGGGGGAGCGGGGTCAGGCCGCAGAGCGCGAACTTGTCACCGTCCCTGCCGCTCTTCACGCCGCAGAGGTCCGTCGCCTTGACGAGGTCCCGGGACACGAGGTTGACCGCGAACTCCCCGGAGTCGCGGATGATTTCGTAGGAATGGCGGTGCGGCCGCACCGAGACGGACAGCATCGGCGGCTCGGAGCAGACGGTGCCCACCCAGGCGAGGGTGATGATGTTGGGCGCGGCGGCTTCCGACGCGCAGGTGACCATGACGACCGGGGTGGGGGCCAGCATCGTGCCGGGCTTGAGCGTGATGAATCCCATACGTTCCCCTCCTGTCATTTCGCGCCGGCCTCGATGCCGCGCAGGATGTCCGGCTCGCGGATGTCGCGGGCGGAGGTGAACATCACGCGGGTGAGGATGGCGCCTCCCCGGTACCAAAGGGCCACGAACGGCACGTCCTGCGCGAACAGGTCCTGGATGCGGAACAGCGCGGCCTGGTAGGCGTCCCGCCCCATCGCGGCGCGCAATTGGACGAACAGGTCGTCCATTTCCTTTGAGACGTAGCGCATGTAGTTGGCGGTGTTGCCGGAGATGAGCAGGAAGCCCGGGTCCGGCGTATAGTCCATGTTGAAGCTTGCGATGGCCAGGTCGTAGTTGCCCGCCTGCAGCTTCGCGAGGGTGTCCTGGAAGCTCATGACGCTCAGGCGCGCCTCGATGCCCACCGCCTGCAGCTGGGAGGCGATCTGCGCGGCGGCGTTGGCGCGCACGGAGTTGTCCTGCTCCTCGTACACGTAGAAGCGCAGCGACAGCTTGACGGACTTGCCGTCCCGCACCGTGTCGCGGATGCCGTCGCCATCGCTGTCCTTCCAGCCCGCCTCGTCCAGCAGGCGGCCGGCCAGCGCGGCGTCCTGGCGGAACACCGCGTCGTCCGCCCGGTACATCCAGGTGCCCACCGGCATCGGGGTGTCCGTGCGCTGCGCCATGCCGAGGTAGGCGTTGTCGCAGATGCCGTCCAGGTTGAGCGCGGCGCGGATGGCCTTGCACACCCGCACGTCGGCCAGCTCGTAGGAGCGGTGGTTGAACAGCAGCGTCTCCAGCTGCTTGGTGCGGTAGCCCAGGTTGAAGGACGTCACGCCGGAGCGGTACTGCGCGGCGGTCATGGACCGCGTGACGACCGCGTCCACGCGGTTGTACTCGTAGCTGGACACCAGCTCGCGGTTGGTCTTGTGGAACAGCGTGCTGATTTCCGTAATGGACGGCCTGCCGCCCCACCAGGAGGAGTTGACCGACAGCCACAGCGAATCCCCCGGCTCGAACCGCTCGGCCACGTAGGGGCCGGTGCCCGGGGGGATGTCCGCCTGGGCGTAGGCGGCAGGCAGGACCGGGAACACCATCGCGTACAGGAAGCCGAAGTTGCGCCGGTTGGTCCGGAAGACCACCGTGTGCTCGTCCGGCGCGGTCACGTTGCTGACGAAATACTTGAGCGAGGCGTACACGCCCTTGACGGGGTTCGCCTCGTCGTTTGCCAGGCGCAGGATCTCGCCCACCGTCGCCACCACGTCGGCGGAGGTGAGCGGGGTGCCGTCGTGGAACACCACGCCCTCGCGCAGCGTGAACGTCCACGTGGCGCCGTCCGGGGAGGACTCCCAGCGCTGGGCCAGGGCGGGCCTTGGCATGTAGTCGTCGTCCAGGACGACCAGGCTCTCGAACAGCAGCGAGGTCAGCGCCATGAACTCGCGCTCGGTGGGCATCAGCGGGTTGAGGCGGTTGCTGGTGACGGAGACGATGCCCAGCACCAGGCTTTCCCTGTTATTGCCCAGCGCCCCCGCCCCCAGCGGCAGCAGCAGGCACAGCAGCAGGCAGAGCGCCCTTGTCGGCAAACTCGTCCGCGTAATAAATCGCATAGGCGTCCATCACCTTTCTGACGTAGCTGCGGGTGTCGTCCGTGGGGATCATGTCCAGCGTGATGGTCTTCATGTCCTGGGCGCGGTCCAGCGCCCAGCGCTTGACGTTGCCGTCCCCCGCGTGGAAGGCGGCGGCCACCATGACCGGCGAGCCGGAGAAAATGTCGGAGAGGTAGGCGAGGTAGTAGGTCCCCATGCGGATGTTGAACTCCGGCTCGAACAGCCGGTCGGGCGCGTAGTCGGGTATCCCCATGCGCTGGGCCAGCCACACCCCGGTGTCCGGCATGATCTGCATGAGGCCCCGCGCCCCTACGGAGCTGACCGCCCTGGGGTTGAAGCTGCTCTCGTTCTTGATGACCGCGCTGACCATCGCCGCCTCGACCCCGTATTCCTGCGCGTACTTGCGGATGAGCGGCAGCAGGCCGGAATTGCGGCGGGCGTTGAGATGCTCGTCCCGGTGCGCCTGGAGGCGGGCGGCCTCCCTGCGGCGGGTCTCCGCGAGGGCGCTGTAGCGCGCGGTCTCCGAGGCCAGGGAGAACAGTCCCGTCACCGCCAGGGCCAGCAGCGCCGTTAAGGCGATGATGGTGACCCAGGGGATGGGGGCCTTGCGCCGCCGGGCGTTGCGCCGTTTGCGGGCAGGGTCCGCGCCGCGCCGCGCGCCGCCGTTTGCGGTGGGCGCGGGCTGGCCGGGCGCAGGCTGCGGGGGAACGGGCGGAACAGCCCCCGCGCGGGTCGCGGGATGCTGCGCCGGGGGAGGGAATGCCGCCCCGGCAGATGTGTGCGGGGTGCGCCCGGGGGCCGGGGAGGGGGCGTTCCTGGGGCGGCGCGGCTCAGTCATTCGGCAGCCTCTGCAGGAGGTCGTCCCACAGGCGCCGCGCGAGGCGCGCGGTCTCCGCCTTGGGACCGGTGGTCACGATGACGTGCGCGGCCCGCCTGGCCTTTTCCAGTGCGGGCATCTGGCTCCCGATGCGCTTCTCCGCCTCCTCCGCTGTCATCCCGCGGCACAGGAGCCGGTCCACCTGCGCCCGCCTGGGCGCCCATACGGACCAGACCTCGCCGCACTTGCGGTCGTACCCGGTCTCGTACAGCAGCGGGATGTCCAGCACGACCGCGGGGGCGTACGCATTCTCACGGATGGCGTGCTCCATTTCCTCGAACACCATCGGGTGCATGATGGCGTTGAGGTCGTTCAGCGCCGCGGCGTCCCCGAACACGAGGCTGGCCAGCGCCTGGCGGTCCAGCTCCGCTCCCCGGAACACCCCGTCCCCGAACCGCTGCCGCAGCATGGGCAGGGCTATGCCGCCGGGCGCGGTCAGCGCGTGGCTGATCTCGTCCGCGTCGACGACGAAGGCCCCCGCCTGGCGCAGGGCGCTGGTCACGCTGCTCTTGCCGCAGGCGATGCCGCCGGTCAGCCCGACGATATAGGGCTTATTTCGTGTCATACCAGTTCTTGCCGATCCTTACTTCGCACAGCAGTGGCACCCTGAGCCGGATGACGCCCTCCATGCTTTCTTTGAGCAGCTGCGCGGCACCCTCTGCCTCGGCCTCCGGCGCCTCGATGATGAGCTCGTCGTGGACCGTCAGGATGAGCCGGGCGGCGTATCCGCCGCTGCGCAGCGCCTCGTCCGCGCGGACCATCGCGGCCTTGATGATGTCGGCGGAGGTGCCCTGGATGGGCGTGTTCATCGCGATGCGCACGCCGAAGCCCCGGGTCACCGCGTTGCCGCTCTTGAGCTCTTCCAGGCTGCGGCGGCGGCCCAGCAGCGTCGCGGTGTAGCCGCGCTCATGGCCCAGGCGCACGCTTTCCTCCATGTAGCGGCGCACGCCGGGGTAGCGCTCGAGGTAGCGGGCGATGAACTCCGCCGCGCGCCTGCGCGTGGTGCCGATGCTGCGGGACAGCCCGAAGTCGCTGATGCCGTACACGATGCCGAAGTTGACGGCCTTCGCGTCGGAGCGCATCTCGCGCGTGACCTTCTCCAGCGGGATTCCGTGGATTTCCGCCGCGGTGCGCGTGTGGATGTCCTGCCCCTTGAGGAAGGCGTCGCACATCGCCTCGTCCCCGCTGATGTGCGCGAGGACGCGCAGCTCGATCTGGGAATAGTCGCCGTCCACGAGCACGTGGCCCGGCGCCGCGACGAAGGCCTTTCGGATGTCGCGGCCCATCTGGGTGCGGATGGGGATGTTCTGCAGGTTGGGCTCCGCCGAGGAGATGCGGCCCGTGGAGGTGCCGGTCTGCTCGAAGGTCGTGTGGATGCGGCCGCCGGGGTCCGTCTGTCTCAGCAGCGCGTCCACGTAGGTGCTCAGCAGCTTGGTGACCTGGCGGAAGTCCAATACCCGGCTCACCGCGGGGTGCAGCTCGGCGAGGGTCTCCAGGACCTCCGCGTCGGTGCTGAACCCGGACTTGGTCTTGCGCTGTGCGGGCAGCCCCAGGGTCTCGAACAGCACCTTGCCCAGCTGCTGGGGGCTGTTGATGTTGAACCCGGCCACGCCGGTCAGCTCGTAGATGTCCCGGCGCAGCGCCTCCGCGCGGGCGGTGTACTCCCGGCCCAGCGCCTGCAGGACGTTCGGGTCCACCCGGAAGCCCAGCACCTCCATCGCGTACAGCACGCGCACCAGGGGCAGCTCGACGGTGCGGTACAGCTCCTCCATGCCGGTGTCGCGCAGCTGCGCCTGCTGCTTTATGTACAGGTCCTGCACGCCCCGGGCGCTGCGGGCGGCGAAGTGCTGCAGCGCGTAGCTGCGCTCCTGCGCGTTGTGCAGGTAGGCCCCGAGCATCGTGCAGTGCCGCAGGTCGGGGCGGGCGTCCTCCGGCAGGCCCATGAGGTGGTAGAGCGCCTTCGCGTTGTGCGTGACGAACCCGCCCTCGTGCGCGGTGGCGAGCCGCAGCGCGCCGTCCAGCGGGACCCCGGCTGGCTCCTCCAGCAGGCTCTGCTGCGCTGGCTTCACCAGCACCCGCGCCTGCAGGCCGCCGGGCAGGGCGACGGACATCTCCTCGCCGTCGGTGAATATGGCGACAGGGGTACCCTTTCCCTGCGCGAGGAACGCCGCCAGCCCTTCCAGGGTGTCCAGCTCCTCCCATTCCTCGGGGGCGGGGGCTTCCTGCGGCGCCTGGGCCGCCGCCGCGCCCAGCACGAGACGGCGCACGCGGTCCGACGCGGTGTTGAGCTGGTACTTCGCCATCGTGGGGAGGCCTTCGGTGAGCCGGTCCAGCGACGCGTCCCGAAGCGTCGCCGAAATATCGAGGTCGCGGCGGATGGTGGCGAGCTCCCGGCTCATCAGCGCCTGGGCGCGGAAGGCCCGCAGGTTCTCGCCGACCTTGCCCTTGATGCCCTCCGCGCTGGCAAGGACGTTCTCCAGCGTGCCGTACTCGGCCAGCAGCTTGACTGCTGTCTTGTCGCCCACGCCGGGGACGCCGGGGATGTTGTCGCTCGGGTCGCCCATGAGGCCCTTCCAGGCGGTGACCTGCTCCGGCGTGACGCCGAACAGCGCCTTGACCTGCGTGGGGTCCAGCCGCTCGATGTCGCCCTTGCGGGTGAACAGCATGTGCACGTCGTCGTCCACGAGCTGCAGGTCGTCCTTGTCCCCCGAGAGGATGAGGGTCATCACGCCCTTCTGCTTGAACTGCAGCGAGAGGGTGCCGATGAGGTCGTCCGCCTCATAGCCCGGCAGGCTCATGACCTTGACGCCCATCGCCTCCAGGATCTCGCGCATGACCGCGAACTGGGGGATGAGCGTGTCCGGCATCGGGGCGCGGCCGAGCTTGTAGTCGGCGTACTGCTGGTGGCGGAAGACCTCGCCGTGCTCGTCGAACGTGACGATGCAGTATTGGGGGCGTTAATACTCGAAACACTTGAGCAGCATGCTGAGGAAGCCGTGCACGGCGTTGGTCGGCACGCCGTCCGCGTCCATGGGCGGCAGCGCGTGGAACGCGCGGTACATCAGGCTGTGGCCGTCCACCAGGACGCAGGTCTCTCGCATGCAATCACCTCCCGGCCATTCTAGCATACCGCCGCGGGCCATACAAAAAGCCGCGTATTCCAGCGGCCTTGCGGTTGGGTGGGGTCAGGCGTACAGCGGGTGGGCGGCGGTCATCTCCAGCACCTTTTCGCGCACCGCGGGGACGGCAGCCTGGCCCTGCTCCAGGATGTCGCGGATGAAGGACGCGACGGCGCGCATGTCGCCCTCGCCCAGGCCGCGGGTCGTGACCGCGGGGGTGCCGATGCGGATGCCGCTGGTCTGGCTGGGCTTGCGCCGGTCCCTGGGCACCATGTTCTTGTTGACGGTGATGTTGGCCTCGCCCAGCAGGGTCTCCATCTCCAGGCCGGTCATCTCCAGGTCCGCGAAGTCCAGCAGCATCAGGTGGTTGTCCGTGCCGCCGGACACCATGCGCACGCCCAGTTCCCGGAAGGCGTTTTCCAGCGCCTTGGCGTTCAGCACGACCTGCCGCGCATACTCCTTGAAGGAAGGTTGCAGCGCCTCCCGGAAGCAGATGGCCTTGGCCGCGATGATGTGCATCAGCGGGCCGCCCTGGATGCCGGGGAAGATGGCCTTGTCGATCGCCTTGGCGAGGGGTTCACGGCACAGGATGAGGCCGCCCCTGGGGCCGCGCAGCGTCTTGTGGGTCGTGGAGGTGACGACGTCAGCGTACGGCACGGGGGAAGGGTGGACGCCCGCGGCGACCAGGCCCGCGATGTGCGCCATGTCGACCATCAGGTACGCCCCGACGCTGTCCGCCGCCTCGCGGAAGCGCCCAAAGTCGATGACGCGCGAGTACGCCGACGCGCCCGCGACGATGAGCTTGGGCTTGTGCTCCTGCGCCTTGCGCATGAGGTCGTCGTAATCGATGGTCTCGGTGTCCGGAAGCAGGCCGTAGGACACGAAGTTGAAGTACTTCCCGGAGATGCTGACCGGGCTGCCGTGGGTCAGGTGCCCGCCCTGGTTGAGGCTCATACCCAGCACGGTGTCGCCGGGGCTGAGCAGCGCGTAGTACACGCCCATGTTGGCCTGCGTGCCGCTGTGCGGCTGCACGTTGGCATGCTCGGCCCCGAAGAGGAGCTTGGCGCGGTCGCGCGCGAGGTCCTCGGCGACGTCCACGAACTCGCACCCGCCGTAGTAGCGCTTGCCGGGGTAGCCTTCGGCGTACTTGTTGTTCAGCGGGCTGCCCATCGCGGCCAGCACCGCGGGGCTGACGAAGTTCTCACTGGCGATGAGCTCCAGGTGGTCCTCCTGCCGCCGGCATTCCTTCCCGATGGCTTCGCGGATCTCGGGGTCGAAGTTCAGCGCCTCCGGAATCGTCCACATGCGGGATACGCCTCCTTGGTGGTCGTTTGCGCGCAAAAGCGGGGCATCCCCCGCGCGAACCCATATGAAAACCGCATGCGATATCGGGTGGACCCGCAGCACATCCCAACTTGCGCTTACTGCTGCTTCCTTCCGGACCTGACAGGGTTCACACCATGGAATCGCACGAGGCCCGACATCACATACGGCAATCGCATTATACCCGAGGGACGGGCCGTTTGCAAGACGGCTGACCCGGCCGCAAGGCCTGCGGAATGAAAAGGCAAAACCCGCCTTGTGTAAAGGCGGGTTTCCTGCGTTGCTCATTTGGTAGCGGCGGTCGGATTCGAACCAACGACACTCCGGGTATGAACCGAATGCTCTAGCCAGCTGAGCTACGCCGCCAAATTGGGTGCGGGGGAGGGACTTGAACCCACGACCTCTGGGTTATGAGCCCAGCGAGCTACCGAACTGCTCCACCCCGCGACACGCGTCTCGCGACGCA
>DATHTQ010000041.1:0-7073 GCA_035463055.1 Candidatus Limnocylindria bacterium | reverse complement strand
TCCTTTTTGCCGGAGGCCCAGATGGAACTGCTGTACCTTGGCGTGACCTTCGCGGTCATCGTCACGCTGGTGTGGATGAAGCGCCCCCTGTTCCTCGCGATGGCGGCGGCGGGCGCCGCGGCCGCGGCGCTGTGGGGCGTGCCGCCCGCGGCCTGGGGCGGCATCCTCGCGCGCGGGCTGGCGGGGAAGTCCACGGTGGCGACGGTGCTGGCGTTCTACGCGATCACGCTGCTGCAGCGGATGCTGGAGGCGCGGGGCAGGCTGGTCAAAGCCGAGCGCGCCATCTCGGTGCTCACGGGCAGCCGCAGCCTCAACGTGATGGTGACGCCGTTCGTCGTGGGGCTCATGCCCTCGGTCGGCGCGGTGCTCATCGCCGCGCCCATCGTGGACCGCATCGCCGGGGACGACCTGGACGCCGCGGACAAGACGTTTGTCTCCAGCTATTTCCGCCACATCCCCGAGGCGTTCATGCCCACCTACGCCAGCATCCTGCTGGCGCTGCAGCTTTCCGGCACCCGGCCGCCGACGTTCGTCCTGGCCATGCTGCCCCTGGTGGCCCTGCTCTTCGCGCTGGGGTATATGTTCCAGGCGCGGAAACTTGGGAAGGCGCGCAACCCCTCGCCGCGGGCGGACGGCGCGGCGCAGGCGAGGCGCGCGGCATGGGGCGAGCTGCTGCGCAGCACCTGGACCATCACGGTGTCCGTCGCGGTCATCCTGGCGCTGGACGTGCCGGTGTACGCGGCGGTGTTCGGCGTGGTCATCGTCAACATGCTGCTGGACCGCTTCACACTGGGGGAGATGCCTCTGCTTCTGAAGAGGGCGCTGGAGTGGAAGCTCATCCTCAATACCATCGCGGTCATGGTGTTCAAGGAGATGCTGCTGCACACCGGCGCGCTCTCGCGCCTGCCGTCGCACTTCTCCGCCCTGCCCATCCCCCCGGAGGCGGCCTTCGCCGCGGTGATGGTGCTGGGCACGCTCGTCGCGGGCACCCAGGCGACGGTCGCCGTCCTCATCCCCATGGCGTTCGCCGCGCCCGGCGCGGGGCTGCCGCTGCTGGTGCTGCTCATGGGCATGAGCTACATCGCATCCCAGGTGTCGCCCGCGCACGTGTGCCTGTCGGTCGCGGCGGAGCATTTCAAGATCCCGCTCTCCGCCCTCATCCGCAGGACGCTGCCCGTCGCGGCGGCGTTCACCATGGCGGTCGCCGTGTACTACGGGGTGCTGAAATCCGTCGGGCGGTGAGCGGCGTCCCGCGCCCGCCCCACGACCGGAGGATAGCATGGAGATAAGGAAATACACGGCGGCGGACGAGGCCGCGCTCTTCGCCCTCCTGCGCGGGGAGGTGGAGGAGTGGGAGGAGTACCACGGGCCCGCCGGCCGGGAGCGGTACGCGCAGGCGCTTATAGGCAGCGCGGCCTACGTCGCGCTCCTGGACGGCGAGATATGCGGCTTCGTCCGCTGCCGCGAGGACTTCGGTTTCGGGCTCTACGTACACGACCTGCTGGTGAAGCGGGAATGCCGCGGCCGGGGCATCGGCCGGATGCTCATGGAGCGCGCCATGACGGACTTCGCAGGGCAGGCCGCGTACGTCATGAGCGACGAGGACGGGTATTACGAGAGGCTTGGATACAGGAGGATAGGCTCCGTCTTCGAGGCGGTCCCCGCGCGGGAGCCCTGACGCGCGGCGCGGTGAGGCGCGCCCGGAGCGCGTGCCGCCTCGGCGGCCGTACAAAGTTTCATCCTCATTTGCCGGTCATTTTTAGTCCCCATACGACATCCCGGCCCCCGCGGCCCTTGCCGCGCATGGGAAAACGCCGCGCCTGCCCGCGCGGCCTCCAAAACCGACAAACCTTGGCGCCCACGGCGCATATTGCCAAGCCCCCGTGCGTATGGTACATTCGGGCCGACAAAAAACCGGGACACGCCGGACACATTATCGGAGACGAACGCGATGGACGGTCGGGACGCACGGGTTATTGCTTCGGATATCGCTTTTTACGAGTTCACCAACCGCATGCCCCTCAAGTTCGGCCATGAGATCACGGCCGGCTCCACGCTGTGCCGCGCGACGCTCACGGTGGAGGGGGAGGACGGGCGCAGGGAGACCGGCGTGGGGGAGACCCCTCTGGCCGTTTCCTGGACGTGGCCGGGCGCGCTGACGGTCGCCGAGCGGCTGGAGCGGATGAAGGGGTTCTGCGAAGCCCTGAACGGCGCGTGGGGCTCCTTCGGCGTATCCGGGCACCCGATGGAAGTCGGCCACGCGTTCATCGCCTCCCGGCTGCCCGCGCTGCTGGAGGAGGAGAACGCCGGGCGCGAGGCGGAGCGCAGGATGCCCTGGCTGTGCGCGCTGGTGTGCAGCAGCCTGTTCGACCTGGCGCTCCACGACGCGTACGGCCGCCTGCACGGGGTGAGGGCGTTCGACGCGTTCACCGCCAAGTACATGAACCATGACCTGACGCACTATTACCCCGAGGAGTACCGGGACATGTTCGCGGGCAAGTACCCCGCGGACTATTTCGTCCCCCCTCACGCGCTCCCGCCGGAGCTGCCCGCGTGGCACCTGGTCGGCGGCACCGACCCGCTGGAGCCCCAGGACCTCAAGGGGACCGAGCCCCAGGACGGCTACCCGGTGCTGCTGCGCGACTGGATCGCGCGCGACGGGCTGGACTGCCTCAAGATCAAGCTGGTCGGCAACGACGCGGAGTGGGACTACCGGCGCATCGTGCGCGTGGGGGACATCGCGCTGGAGACGGGCGTGCGCAACCTCTCCGCCGACTTCAACTGCACGGTGAAAGAGCCCGCCTACGTGATCGGCCTGCTGGAGAGGCTGGCGGGGGAGCGCCCGGACATCTACGCGCGCCTGCTGTACATCGAGCAGCCGTTCCCCTACGAAATCGAGAAGTACCCCATCGACGTGCGCGGCATCACCGCGATGAAGCCGCTGTTCCTCGACGAGAGCGCGCACGACTGGATGCACGTGCGCATGGGCCACGGCCTGGGCTGGGACGGCGTCGCGCTCAAGACCTGCAAGACGCTGACCGGCGCCATCCTCTCTCTGTGCTGGGCGCGGGAGCACGGGATGAAGATCATGGTGCAGGATTTGACCAACCCGCGCCTCGCCATCATCCCGCACGCGCTGCTGGCGCAGCACGCCGGCACCATCATGGGGGTGGAGGTCAACTCCATGCAGTTCTGCCCGGACGCCTCCCGGGACGAGGAAAGGGTCCACCCCGGGCTGTACCGCAGGCGGGGAGGGAAGATCTCGCTCGCGTCGCTGGGGGATACGGGGTTCGGGTACCGGCTGGAGGAGATCCGGGAAAAGGCCCGCGGGAAGGCCGGTGAGCCCGGATGACGCAGCGCATCCTTGGCGGCGCGGGGAGGTTCCTCCGCAAGTACGGCCTGTCCATCCTCACCGTCGCGCTGCTGCTGGTGGTGTGGCAGGTCGCGGTAGACTACTTCAGGATCAAGAAGTACATCCTGCCCTCGCCGGCGCTCATCCTCAACAGCTTCATCGACCCGCGCCAGGCCGCCCGCAACCAGTGGCTCAAGCACTTCACGGCCACGACGACGGGCATCCTCGGGGCCTTCGGCCTCACGGTGGCCGCCGGGTTCCTCATCGCGGTCGTCATCGTCTGGTCCAAGACCGCCAACCGCATCATCATGCCGCTCATCGTCCTGTTCAACTCCATCCCCAAGATCGCGCTGGCGCCGCTGTTCCTGCTGTGGCTGGGCTACGGCACGTTCCCGCACATCATGATCGCGTTCGCGGTCGCGTTCTTCCCCATCGTCATCAACAGCGCGGTGGGCATGCAGGCCGTGGACGACGACCTGCTGGACCTGGTGCGCTACCTTGGCGCCAGCAAGCTGCAGGTGTTCCTCAAGATCCGCATCCCAAACTCGCTGCCCTACATCTTCGCGGGGGTGAAGACCAGCACCACGATGTGCATCGTCGGCGTGCTCGTGGGCGAGTTCATCGCCTCCAAGCGGGGACTGGGCTACCTCATCCGGGACGCCCAGGCGTTCATCGACATGCCCACGATGTTCGCGGCGCTCGTCGTGCTGGCCGCCATCGGCATGGCGTTCTTCGGGCTCATCTCGGTCCTGGAGCGCGTGCTGATGCCCTGGGAGCCCAGCCTGCGCGGGGAGGCGGCCGAATGACCGGGCGTGCGGCCGGTAGCCGCGCCGCGGGGCGCGCCGCGGGCGGGAAGTCCCTCATGGCCCGGCGTTTCGGCAAGGGCGCGCAGGGCGTCGTCGTCGTGCTGCTGTTCTTCCTCGTGTGGGAGGCCGCGGTGCGCATCACCAACGCCAACGAGGCCTTCATCTCCGCCCCCAGCGCCGCCATCGCCCACCTGCTGTTCAAGCAGCCCGACGCCAACTACCACTGGGGCAAGAACATCCTGGCCACGTTCTACGAGTTCGCGCTGGGCTTCGTGGTGACGGGGTTCGTGGGTACCGTCATCGGCATCGTCATCGGGTGGTCCAAGACCATCCAGAAGGCGGTCATGCCCCTGTTCGTGATGTTCAACAGCATCCCCATGGTGGCCGTCGCCCCGATCCTGCTCATCTGGATGGGCTACGGGCTGAAGACCAACGTGCTCATCGCGTTCCTGGTCAGCTTCTTCCCGATGGTCATCAACACGGTGGCGGGGCTCAAGTCCGTGGACGGGGACCTGCTGGACCTGGTGCGCTACCTGAACGGGAGCAAGTGGCAGCTGTTCCGCAAGATACGGCTGCCCAACGCGCTGCCGTTCATCTTCTCCGCGCTGAAGATCTGCACGACGCTGAGCGTCATGGGGGTGATCGTGGGCGAGCTCATCGCGTCGGACAGGGGGCTGGGGTACGTCATCATCAACGCGCAGATGATGATGGACACGCCGCCGCTGTTCGCGTCGCTGATCATGATTTCGCTCCTGGGATGGGGGATGTACCTCGTCGTCTCGGCCGCGGAGCGGCTCGTGATGCCCTGGGCGTTCGTGGACGAGGTGGTGTAGGGAAGCCTTTCGTGGGACGCGTATCGGAACTCACGCGGCGGGGGATGGTTGGTCCGCCGCCGCGCAGCGGACAAATCCTGTATCGCAAGAATGAATGGAGGGAACCGGGGATGAAAAGGATCCTGTGCTTCGTGCTCATGGCGCTGCTCCTGGCTTCCATGTCGACCGTCGCGGCGGGCCAGCAGCTGGAGAAAGTCAACTTCCTGCTCAACTGGACCATCGCCGCCGACCACGCCCCCTATTACGTCGGCCTCAAGAAAGGCTGGTACGCCGAGGCCGGCCTTGACCTAAACATCATCATCGGCAAGGGGTCGGGGTTCTCCACGACCTCCATCGACCAGGAGATGGCCGACATCGCCATCGCCGACGCGCCCGTCGTGTTCAAGTTCCGCAACGACGGCGCGCAGGCGAAGATCATCGGCATCATCTTCGACGCGCATCCCAACGGCATGTTCTTCTGGAACGACAGCGGCATCAAGGAGCCCAAGGACATCGCCGGCAAGACCGTCGCCGTCCCCGCGACCGACGGGCACAAGGTGATGTGGCCGGCGTTCGCCGCGATGATCGGGGTGGATCCCAACAGCGTCGAGTTCGTCAACATCGAGCCCACCGCCAAGGTGTCGGCCCTCGCTTCGCGCAACGCGGACGTGGTGTTCGAGCTGCTCACCGGCATCCCGAACTTCGAGGCCGCCATCCCCCAGGGCGGGTTCAGCTGGTTCCACTGGGCGGAGTACGGCTTCAACTCCTACGCCCACTCCTACATCACCAACGACAAGACCATCGCCGAGCGGCCGGAGATGCTCCGGAAGTTCCTCGACGTGACGTACCGCGCCTGGGAGTGGACGCTCAACAACCCCGAGGAAGCCATCCAAATCCTCTCGGAGTACCAGCCCATCAACACCGCGGACCTGACCAAGTCCCTGATGATCGAGATGGCGTTCCTCAAGACCCCGCGCTACAAGGAGCACGGGATGGGATATATCGACCCGGCGCAGGTCCAGGCCACCTATGACCTGGTGGATACCTACCAGGTCGACCTGACCTTCCCCGTGGAGGATATCTATACCGCGGAGTTCCTGCCTGAAACCCCATACAACAATTTCGAGCTGGCCAAATAAAGCGGCTGCGGGCCTCGCCGGCGCCCCAACCACGCCGGCGCGGCCCGCCTATCCGGAATACGTGCATAAGGAACGGGATATGACCGAGAACGACAGGCTGCTGTCCATCCGGAACCTCAAGAAGGTATACAAGACGCGCAACGGGGAGCTGGAGGCGCTGGGCAGCGTGTCCTTCGACGTGCGGGAGCGCGAGTTCGTCTCCATCGTCGGGCCCTCCGGGTGCGGCAAGACCACGCTGCTGCGCATCATCGCGGGGCTGCTTCCCAAGAGCGACGGCGAGATCATCGTCAACCAGGACAGCTTCGACCCCACCCGCGAGGTGGGCTTCGTGTTCCAGAAAGCCCTCCTGCTGCACTGGCGCAGGGTGCTGGACAACGTGCTCTTGCCCATCGAGATATTGAAGCTGGACCGGAGAAAGTACGTCGACCGCGCCCACGAGCTGCTGAAGCTCGTCGGCCTGGACGGCTTCGAGAAGCGCTACCCCAACGAGCTGTCCGGCGGGATGCAGCAGCGCGTGTCCATCGCGCGCGCCCTCATCCACGACCCCAAGCTCATCCTCATGGACGAGCCGTTCGGCGCGCTGGACGCCATCACGCGCGAGAAGATGAACTTCGAGCTGCTGCGCATCTGGTCGGAGTCGAAGAAGACCATATTGTTCATCACCCACGAGATCAGCGAGGCGGTGTTCCTCAGCGACCGCGTCATCGTGCTGTCGGCGCGCCCGTCGCGGATGGTGGGCTCCTACGACATCACGCTGCCCCGCCCGCGCACGCTGTCCCACAAGGCGGCGCCGGAGTTTGGGGAGTACGCGGTCAATATCTACCGCAACCTGGAGGTCGTATGACGGGCGCGGCGTCCGGAGGGGAGCGCATCGGCGTCGGGATGCGCGGCACCGGGCAGGTGGCCGTCGAGCACGCCCGCGCGTTCTCCAACAACCCACACACCCATATCGCCGCGGTGTGCG
>DATHTQ010000040.1:0-1871 GCA_035463055.1 Candidatus Limnocylindria bacterium | reverse complement strand
AGATCTGACAGCACACTTATTGCTCCCTACCTGGGGTTACTGACACTCTCGATCAGGGGTTCGGCCATCAGGGCTGGCGCGCGGTAGCAGTCTCGAGACTCGCCTCCCGGAAGGGTGCGCGTCACAGTTTTGCGGGAGCGGTAGGATAGGGGCATTGGTCGATGATGAAGAGAGGAGTCGGCATGCCCCGACCGTTGCCGCGAGACCGCTGGATGGCGGCGGCCGCTGACCGCTTCGCTGCGCTGGATGCGTGGCGTCAAGCCCATCCGACCGCGACCTGGGCGGAGATCGAGACCGCCATTGATGCCCAACTCGGTCCCCTGCGCGCCGAGATGCTGGGGGACACCGCGATGGCCAGTGAGGCGACCCATCTGAACGGCGCACCGCGGAACTGTCCGGAGTGCGGGCACCGTCTGGAAGCGGCCGGTGCCCGGCGTCGCCGGTTACGCGGCGAGGGGGATGCCGCTCTTGAGCTGGAGCGGACCTATGCCCGGTGCCCCGCCTGTGGGACCGGGCTTTTTCCCCCTGGATGAGGAGTTGGGGCTGCTCCCCGGCGCCTTGACCCCGACCTTGCAAGCGCACCTCAGCCGGCTGGGCAGTCGCCTCAGCTTTGCCGAGGCGGCCCGCGAACTGGAGCAACTGAAGGGGGTGCGCGTCTCGGCAGCGACGGCCCGGCGGCGGACGGAGGCCGATGGGGCGATCTATGCCGCGCTGCAGGACAGCGAAGCACGGCGAGTACTCGCCACGGCGCCTCCCGCGCGCCAGGGACCGGCGCGCCAGCAAGTCAGCGTCGATGGGGCGATGGTGCCCTTGGTCGATGGCAGTTGGCGGGAAGTGCGCACGCTGGCCATCGGCACGCTGGTGCCAGGACGGCAACCCGGCACGGTGCGCTGCGCCGACCTGTCGTATTTCTCGCGCTTGGCTGATGCGGCCACCTTTACCCCGGTGGCCGCCGGGGAGGTTCACCGCCGCGGCGTGGAGACGGCAGAGCGGGTGGTGGGAGTGGTCGATGGAGCGGAGTGGTGCCAGAGGTTTCTGGATGCCCACCGCATCGGGGCGGTGCGCATTCTCGATTTTCCCCATGCCGCGCAACGCCTCAGCGACGTGGCGGACGCGGTCTGGGGCGCGCGCGAGACAGGGCGGGTCTGGGCGGCGGAGCAGCGGGCGGAGCTACGCGACGGCACGGCAGAGCGGGTGCTGGAGGCAATCCGGGCCCTGCCGGTGGACGCTGCCCCCGACCCCGCCACGGCGGAACGGGTACAGGGCGAGGTCCTGGGCTACCTTGAGCCCCGCCGTGAACAGATGCGGTATGCGGCGTTTCGCGGGCAGGGATGGCCCATCGCCAGTGGTGCCGTGGAGAGCGCCAACAAGCTGGTCGTCGCGGCCCGGCTCAAGGGCGCGGGACGCCGCTGGGCGGAAGCGCAGGTCACGCCGATGGTGGCACTGCGCGGGGCGCTCTGCTCGCACCGCTGGGACGAGGCCTGGACGGCCATTGCCGGCGCACGGCAAGGCCCCACCCGCCGCGCCCAGCCGGCGGGTGGGGCCTCCGCAGCCATCCCCGGGGCTTCGGCGGCCTCGGTTGCCGCGCCGGTGTGCCAGGTCCGTCTGCCCCCGAGTCCCGCCCTGCCCCACCTCGGGCCCAAGACCATCATCAACGGCCGTCCCACCGCCCGGCACCCCTGGAAACGCTTTCCAGCGGTCCCGCCGCCCCCTCTCGCAAAACTCTGACGCGCACCCCCCCGCCTCGACGTCGAGCGCGAGGCTCACGTAATCCGATCTAACGGATCTCGGCCTACCGTCGCGTCCGGGTGCGGCATCGACACGATGCTTCGCAAGTGGCTATGCAAAACTCTGCAGTTCACGCCTTGGTG
>DATHTQ010000039.1:0-6390 GCA_035463055.1 Candidatus Limnocylindria bacterium | reverse complement strand
GGGGTTCTCACAGTTGACGGCCATGGCCATGATGCGGGCCGCGCTGGTCTTCCCCGTGCCCCGGCTGCCGCAGAACAGGTAGGCGTGCGCCACCCTGCCGCTTTTCACCTGGTTGCGCAGAGCGCGGACGATGGCGCCCTGGCCCACCATGTCGGAGAACCTCCGCGGCCGCCAGGCGCGGTACAGGGTCTGGTACGCGCTCACGATTCCTCCCCCGCCAGTTTCTTGAACCCCTCGCCCAGGGTCTCGTGGACTTCGGTGATGAAGACGAACGCCTGGGGGTCCTCCTCGGACACGATCTGCTTGAGCATGACCGTCTCCATGAGCCCCACGACGCACAGCAGCATCATGAACCCCTCGCCCGAGTACGCGCCCGTCGCGTCCAGCTTCGTGACGCCCCTGTCCATCTGCGTCATCAGCCTTCGCGCGATGGCGTCTGATTTGCGGCTGATGATGTAGCACGCCTTGTCGGTCCCGATGCCGATGAGCACCTGGTCCAGCACCTTGGCGGCGACGAACACGCAGATGATGGCGTGCAGCGCGTGCTGGGCGCTGAGGGCCACCCACGCCAGCAGGATGACGCCCAGGTCGAACAGGAACAGGAACGCGCCGACGGTGATGGCCTTCTGCTTCTGGTGGACGATGCGCGCCATGAGGTCCGTGCCGCCGGTGGTCGCGTTGCCGCGCATGATGAGCGCGGTGCCGAACCCCAGCAGCGCGCCGCCGAAGATGGAGGCGAGCATCGGGTCGGGGCTGAGCGGGCGGAGCGACAGCGTGTCGATGAGCAGCGAGAACAGCACGGTGGCGCCCAGCGTCCGGAGCGCGAACCGCCTTCCCATCAGCCGCCAGCCCATCACCATCAGCGGGATATAGAGCATCAGGCTGGACCCGCCGATGGGCACGCCGAAATAGAAGTTGAGGATGGTGGTCAGGCCCGTCAGGCCGCCCGGGGCGATGTGGCTGGGCTCCAGGAACAGGGGGAAGGCCGAGGCGGTGACCAGGCAGCCCAGCAGGATCATGAGGTACTGCCGGAACTGGACGGAACGGAAGAACGCCCCCACGCGCACGCGCGTGGCGGTGGGCCTCCGCCCGGTCACCGGCATGCCGCTTTGCCTTTCACGTCAGGTGAGCTCCGCCTCCAGGCGCACGCAGCGGCCGATGACACGGACGTCGGCCATGGGGACGATCTCGCTTTCATACTGGCGGTCGTAGGTCTGCAGCAGAAGCTCGTAGCGCGGGAGGACCTTGAGCATGTAGAGCTGCTTGCCCATCGGCGTGTCCAGCAGCATCATCCTCCCGTCCTCCGCGGCAGTGCTGGGCACGACGAGCACGAGGTCCCCCTGCTGCACCCGGAAGCCGCGCATCCGGTTGTCCGGCGCCATGAAGTAGAACACCTTCTCCGCCGGGGCGCCCTCGATCTTCCCGTTGTTGACGGGAAGGAGGCGGCTTTGCACCTCCTTCATGACCGCGTTGTACACCGGGACGTGCTGCAGCACGCCCTTGAGCGCGTCGATCCAGATGGAGCCGTCCGCCGGGACGGGCTTCTCCGCTTCGCGCGGCTTGTCCTTGCCGCCGCGCACCGCGCTGACCGCGGACTGCAGGTCCACCGTGGAGGCGATGTCCTCCAGCGTGAACGCGCTCTCCTCGGTCTGCACGACGCCCATCTTGGCCATCATGCGGCGCGCCTGGCTGTCCTGGATGATGCGGGACCCCGCCTCCACTTCCAGCAGGTATTTCTCGCTCACGCCGGTCAGCTTGGCCACTTCCCTGGCCGTCAGCTTCCGGCGCATGCGCTCCATATGCAGCAAATCCCCAAGCCTGCTCATGCTCTTCCTCCCTGGTCCCACAATGATAATGGAAGCGGCGGAAATGGTCAATCGATGAGCGCGTTCCGCCCCTTCCGGGCCGCCCGGAAAATTGTTCCGGGGAGGGTTGACAGATGGGGAATATGGGAGTATTTTAATTTTGAAAACGATTAACATGCGGAGGGCAGATGCGGCGTGGTTACGCTTAAGGAGATTGCCCGGCAGTGCGGCGTGTCGGTCGCCTCGGTCTCGAAGGCGCTCAACGCCATGCCCGGCGTCAGCGCCCGGACGGCGGAGCGCATCCGCCATGCCGCGCGGGAGATGGAGTACATCCCCAACGCCGCGGCGCAGGCCCTCAAGAGCAGCCGGTCGTTCACCATCGGCGTGCTGCTGGAGGACGACGAGCACCACGGGCTGCTGCACCAGTTCTTCGTCCGCCTGCTGGAGAGCTTCAAGGTCGCCATGGAGGCCCAGGGGTTCGACCTGACCCTGATGAACCGGACCATCGGCCGGCGGCACGTGAGCTATCTCGAGCACTGCCGCTACAGCAACCTCGACGGCGTCCTCGCGGCCTGCGTGGACTTCGCCGACCCCCAGGTGGCCGAGCTGGCTTCCTCCGCGTACCCCCTGGTCAGCATCGACCACGCCTACCCCGGGCACCCCAGCGTCATGTCCGACAACGCGGCGGGCACGCGCCTGGCGGTCCGCTACGCGCACGAGATGGGCCACCGGCGCATCGCCTATGTCACCGGGGCCGACTCCGGCGTCACCCGAAAGCGCCTGGAGGGGTACAATGCCGCGATGGAATCGCTCGGGCTGCCCGTACCCCCGGGGTACGTCGCCCAGAGCCACTACCGCGACGTCGCCCTGACGCGCGAGAAGGCGCGCGAACTGCTCCAGCTGCCCGACCCGCCCACCTGCATCCTGCTGCCCGACGACTACGCCGCGCTGGGGGGCCTGCTGGCCGCGGGCGACGTGGGGCTGGGCGTACCGGAGGGCGTGTCGCTGATCGGCTTCGACGGGCTGGACATGTTCGAGCACATGATCCCCCGGCTCACCACGGTGCGCCAGGACGCGGAGAGCATGGGCCGCGCCGCGGCCGCCCTGCTGCTGGAGCGCATCGAGGGGGACGCCGGCGCCCGGGCGCGCAGCGTGAGCGTGCCCGTATCCCTCATCCACGGGGGCACGGTCGCCCCGCCCAAATGACGTCCCACCCGCGGCCCGGGGGACCGGGCGCGGGTTGAGGAGATAGAAAAAGAGGAGGATATCCCATGAAGAGACTCGTCGCGCTCATGCTGTCCCTGGTGCTGGCGCTGTCGCTCGCTTCCGCGCTCGCGGAGCAGAAGACGGTGCTGAACGTCTGGTCGTTCACCAACGAAGTCCCCAACATGATCCGCAGGTACCTGGAACTCAACCCCGAATTCGGCGCCAAGTACGAAGTCAAGGAAACCATCATCGCCACTACCGACGGCGCCTACCAGCCCGCGCTGGACCAGGCCCTGATGGGCGGCGGCGCGGACGCGCCGGACATCTACTGCGCCGAGGCCGCCTTCGTGCTCAAGTACACGCAGGGCGACGCCTACGAGTTCGCCGCCCCCTACGAGGACCTGGGCATCGACGTGGACACGCTTGTGCCCGCGGCGGAAATCGCGCAGTACACCGTGGACATCGGCACCAACCCCGAGGGCGAGCTGGTCGCGCTGGGCTACCAGGCCACCGGCGGCGCGTTCATCTACCGCCGCTCCATCGCCAGGGACGTCTTCGGCACGGACGACCCCGCCGAGATCAGCAAGCTCGTCGGCCCCGGCTGGGACAAGTTCTTCGAGGCCGCCGACGCGCTCAAGGCCAAGGGCTACGGCATCGTGTCCGGCGACGGCGACATCTGGCACGCGGTCGAGAACAGCTCCGACGCGGGCTGGGTCGTGGACGGCAAGCTCGTCCTGGACCCCAAGCGTGAGCAGTTCCTCGACATCTCCATGATGCTCAAGGAAAAGGGCATCTACAACGACACGCAGGACTGGACCGACGCCTGGTTCGCCGACATGCGCGGCGAGGGCGCCCAGGGCACCTTCGGCTTCTTCGGGCCCGCCTGGCTCATCAACTACGTCATGGCCGGCAACTCCGGCGGGACCCAGCCCGGCGAAGGCACCTACGGCGACTGGGCCGTGGCCGAGCCCCCGGTCGGCTTCTTCTGGGGCGGCACCTGGGTGCTGGCCAACAAGAACACCCCGCACAAGGAAGCGGTCGGCCAGATCATCGAGTGGATCACGCTGGACACCAGCGAGACCGGCCTGCAGTACCACTGGGCCAACGGCACCCTCTTCGGAACCGGCGGCACCAAGGACACCGTCGCCTCCGGCGTCGTGATGGCCAAGTCCAACGGCGAACTCCCCTTCCTGGGCGGCCAGAACATGTTCGACGTGTTCGTGCCCTCCAACCAGTTCGCCAACGGCACCAACCTGACCCAGTATGACGAGACCATCAACCGCTACTGGAGGGACGTGGTCCGCCTGTACACCTCCGGCCAGATCTCCCGCGACGAGGCCATCGCGCAGTTCAAGCAGAACGTCGCCGACAACCTCGACGTCGTGGTCGACTAACCGTACCTACCTGCGGGGAGGGGGCTTCCCCTCCCCGCTTTCCTTCCGTATAATCCGGAAAGACCACGCGCAGGAGGACGGCTTGTTGAAACGGCGCAGGCGCAGGACCCTGAGCTACGCGAAATACGGCTACATCTTCAGCCTTCCGTTCGTGCTGGCGTTCCTGGTCTTCTCCCTGTACCCGACGCTGTACACGGCGGTCATCGGGTTCACGGACATGAAGGGGCTGACGACGACCACCTTCAATTTCCTCGAGGACCCGCTGGCGAACTTCCGCACCATCCTCAACAACGCCTCCTTCCGCCTGTCCCTGGGCAACACCGTCAAGATCTGGGTCATCAACTTCATCCCGCAGATCCTGCTCGCGCTGCTGCTGACCGCGTGGTTCACGTCCAACCACAACCGCATCAAGGGGCAGGGCTTCTTCAAGGTCGTCTTCTACATGCCCAACATCATCACCGCGGCGACCATCGCCATCCTGTTCAACGTGCTGTTCGGCTACCCGATGGGGCCGGTCAACGACACGCTGGTCAAGGCGGGCATCCTGGGGCAGCCGTATTACTTCCTTTCGGACAAGCTCGCCTCCCAGCTGATCATCTCGTTCATCCAGTTCTGGATGTGGTACGGGTACACGATGATCGTGCTCATCTCCGGGGTGCTGGGCATCAACCCGGAAATCTACGAGGCCGCGGACATCGACGGGGCGAGCGACGTGCAGACCTTCTTCTACATCACGGTCCCCAACCTGCGCACCATCCTGCTGTTCGTCCTCATCACCAGCATGATCGGCGGCCTGAACATGTTCGACATCCCGAGGCTGTTCAACCTGGGCAACCCCGGCAACGCGACGCTGACCACGAGCCTGTTCATCTACAACCAGGCGTTCTCCGGCAGCTATTTCTTCAACCGCGCGGCCGCCGCCAGCATGATCATGTTCGCGATCATCGCGGCGTTCTCGGTGCTCACGTTCTTCCTCATGCGCGACAGGCGGGAGGCGCTGGCGCGCAGGGAGCAGAAACGGCTGGAGCGCGCGGCGCGGCGCGGTGAGGGCGGCACGAGGGGGGCGGCGCGATGAAGAAGGGAAATTCGGTAGGGCGCAGCGCGTTCCGCGCGTTCATCTACGTATTCTGCATCCTGCTCGCCGCCCTGAGCCTGATGCCGTTCATCATCATGTTCATCAACGCCACGCGCAGCACGTTCGAGATCCAGCAGCGGGGCATCTCGTTCATCCCGTCCAGCTTCCTCGCGAACAACTTCCGCATCCTCACCGGGAAGACGTTCGACCCGCTCAAGGGCTTCATCAACTCCTCCATCATCTCCACGGGCGCCACCGCCTGCGCGATCTATTTCTCCACGCTGACCGCCTACGCGCTGGTGGCCTACTCGTGGAAGATGCGCCAGGCATTCTTCACGCTGATCCTCAGCGTCATGATGATCCCCGCGCAGGTGACCAGCATCGGCTTCTACAAGTTCATGTACCAGATTGGCATGACCAACAACCACCTGGCGCTCATCCTTCCCGCCATCGCCGCGCCCATCACGGTGTTCTTCATGCGCCAGTACATGGTCGCGTCCTTGCCGCTGGAACTGGTGGATTCCGCGCGCATCGACGGCTCCGGCGAGTTCCGCACGTTCAACTCCATCATCCTGCCCATCGTGAAGCCCGCGATGGCCACCCAGGCCATCTTCACCTTCGTCGCGAGCTGGAACAACCTGTTCCTGCCGCTCATCCTGCTGACCAACAGCGACAAGTACACGCTGCCCATCATGGTCAGCCTCCTGCGCGGGGACATCTACCGCACCGAGTACGGCGCGGTGTACCTTGGCCTGGCGCTGACCGTGCTGCCGCTGTTCGTGATTTATTTCCTGCTGTCCAAGTACATCATCGCCGGCGTCGCGCTGGGCGGGGTGAAAGGATAAGGCAAGGAAAGCAGGCCCTTCGCTTTAGCACTCTCGTTAAGGGAGTGCTAATTTTTCCTTGCGGC
>DATHTQ010000038.1:0-13394 GCA_035463055.1 Candidatus Limnocylindria bacterium | reverse complement strand
AACGGCTGCCCGCGAAGATTTCCAGCGGGTGGCCGGGGGGCAGCAGCAGGATGCCGCGCGTGGCCAGGGAGTGCAGCGGGCAGTAGGGCCCCGCGACCATGCCGCTTTCTGTGCACACGGTCGTCTGGTGGTGCATCTGGCAGTACACCTTGGGCGCGGACTCGCTGGCGACATAGTCCGTCACCACCTTGTAGCCCATCGCGTCCTGGCGGCAGGCGTCCGTGGCCAGTTGGCCCGACACGCCGCAGGTCGTGACCTTCACCAGGCCGTAGCTCTCGGCGCCGCCCTGCAGGATGTCGCGGTCCTGCAGGCCCTTGTCCTTGTGGATGCGCTCCATGAAGGCGGACCACAGCTTCGCGGCGGAGTTGCCGCCGGTCGTGCGGCTGGAGAGCGCCTTGTAGTTGTCGTGCCCGATCCATACGGCGCCGGAGTACCACCCGGTCATCCCTGCGAAGAACACGCCCTTCTGCTCGGAGTTGGTGCCCGTCTTGCCCGCGACGGTCTGCCCGGCGATGCGCGCGCTGCGGCCCGTCCCCTTGCTGACGACGTCCTTGAGGATGTCCACGGTGAGCCACGCGGTGGAGGGCTTGAACACCTGGCGGCGCTGCTGGCCCTGGTGCGCGTCGTAGATGACCTTGCCGTCGCGGTCGAGGATGCCCAGCACGCTCACCGGCTCCTGGTACACGCCGCCGTTGGCCAGCACGCCGAAGGCGACCGCCATCTCCAGGGGCGTAAGGCCGGAGCTGCCCAGCGACACGCCGAACGGCGTCGCGTTGATGTGGCTGTCGGACACGCCCAGGCGCCGGAGGAAATCCACGGAGCGGTCCACGCCCACGTAATTGACCAGCGCCCACGCGGCCGCGGTGTTGTCCGACTGGATGACCGCCTCGCGCAGCGTCTCCGGGCCGCGGTAGCTCCCGCCGCCGTAGTTCTCCGGCCAGCCGTCCTGCCCGTCGCCCGTGCGCCACCCGGTGATGGGCAGCGGCATGTTATAGGTGACGGAGCCGCCGCCCGCACCCAGCTCGATGGCCGGCGCGTAGACGCTGATGGGCTTGATGGCGCTCCCCACCGGCATGTTCATGTTGACCGCGCGGTTGAGGGTCTTGCGCGCCGTGGGCCTGGTGCGGCTGCCGACGATGCCCATGAGCTCGCCCGTGCGGTAGTCCACGACGCACGCCCCCGCCTGCGGCTGGGCGATGTCCACGAAGGTGCCGTCCTGGTTGCGCGAGCGGAACGTCTCGTCCCCGGGGTTGCGCAATGCAGGCCAGTCCTTCCAGGTATAGAGCGTCTCCTCCAGCGCGGCCTGGATCTTGGTGTCCAGCGCGAGGTAGACCTTGTAGCCCCCCGTGCGCAGCTCGCGCTCCATCGCGGCACGGTTGGCAGCGGTGTCCGCCAGGCGGTTGCGCGAGAGCAGCACGCGGACGGTGTCCTGCACCGCGTACTCGACGTAGTGGACGTAGGGGTACAGCGCGGTGGGCTGCGGGTCCTCCCGCAGGACCTTCGCGGCGGCCGGGTCCTGCGCGGCGACGTAGTCGCGCTGGGAGATCATCTGGTGCTCGTACATGACCCGCAGCACGTAGTCGGTGCGGTTGTTGGTGCGGGCCTGGTAGTTGATGGTGTCCGAGGCGCGCAGGTAGAAGTTGCGCCTGGCGTTGTAGTAGTATGGGTTGGTCGTCATCCCGGCCAGCATCGCGCATTCGCGCAGCGTCAGCTGGTGCAGCTCCTTGCCGAAGTACCCCATCGCCGCGACCTTGACGCCGTAATAGTTCTCGCCCAGGTAGATGGTGTTGAGGTAGCTCTCCAGGATCTCTTCCTTGGAGTACGCGGCCTCCAGCTGCATCGCGAGGTAGGCCTCCTGGATCTTGCGCTTGTAGCTCAGCTCGTCGGAGAGCACCGTGTTCTTGATGAGCTGCTGCGTGATGGTGGAGCCGCCCTGCTGGGAGCCGGAGATGAAATTGGTCACGAACGCGCCCACGATGCGCTTGACGTCCACCCCGGCGTGCGAGTAGAACCGCACGTCCTCCGCGGCGACGAAGGCGTTGCGCAGGTTGTGGGGGATCAGGTCGATGCTGACCATGACCCGGTTCTCGGTGCCCTTGTAATCCGTGATGAGGTTGCTGTCGCGGTCGTAGAAGAACGATGTCTGCGCCTGGTCGTCTATCTTGGCGACGTCCAGCACGGGCGCCGTGTCCACGTACGTCTTGGCGACGCCCACCAGCGCGCCCAGGCCGCTGAGCCCCGCGAGCAGGACCAGCAGCACGAACAGCCGGAACGTGTTGATGAACACGGCCAGCACGAAGCTCTTCCTGCGCGTGCGCCGCTTGAACAGCGGCCTGCGGCCGCCGTCCGGCTGCGAGGCCTCGGGCGGGACTTCGGGCTCCTCTGTGAACGGTTGTTGAAACAGCCTGCTGATAGGATCCTCCTCCGGGGGCGTTTCCCCGCGCGATTATACCATACGCCAAAAGCCCGTCAAAGCGCGGCGGCGCGAAGGCCGCTCCCGGACATCCTTGACACCCCTTGCGCCATCTTGTAAAATGGCCAAAACAACTGATTTCCAGCCAGGCGCGCGCGGCGCGCCGGAAGGAGGACGGGCGTGAAACCATCCCGCAATGCCGTGTGGTTCCGTCTTATTCCCGCGGCGCTGCTGGCAGCCGCGCTGCTTTTCGCGGGGCCGGGCGCTGTCGGCGAGGTGTCGCCCCTGTCCGCGGTCCCCGAAGGGCTGGTGTACACCATCAGCGCGGAGCCGTCCTCCCTCACCGCGCCGGGGCCGGTGACCGTGTCGGTCAGCGTCTCCAACGCGGGCGCGCAGGACATCCAGACCCCGCTGTCGCTGTACGACCCGGACGGCAAGCCCGTCACCCAGTTCGGCGACGGCGGCACGCTGCTGCGCCTCGCCTCCGGCGAGTCCTACCCCTGGCAGGGGCAGTACTCCGTGACCCAGGCGCAGCTGGACGCGGGCAGGCTGGACTATACGCTGCGCTTCAGCATGCCGGACGCGTCCGGCGCGCTGTCGGACCACACGGTCCCCCTCACCGCGCAGCTCACGTTCACCGGGGAGAAGGTGGACCTGCTGGTCCGCCGCACCATCACCCCCGAGGTCGTGCGCCGCGGGCGCGAGGTCACGGTGCTGTACGACCTCATCAACCAGGGCAACGTGCGCCTGACCAACATCCAGATCCGCGAGAACCGCCTCATCTCCACCCGCGCCCAGACCGTGGACGCGCTGGAGCCCGGGGCCACCAGGCAGGTCACGTTCGCCAAGCCCAACGTGCAGGGCGCGCTGACCAGCTCGGCCCTGGTCACCTACCGCAAGGAAGGCGAGCGCACCACGCGCGAGGTCACGGTGGCCGCGGCGGAGATCCCGCTAGCCGCTCCCGGCCTCACCGCCACCCTCACGCCGGACAGGACGCAGGTCAACCTGGGCGAGACGGTCACCCTGACGCTGACCATCCGCAACTCCGGCAACATCACCTACTCCAACGTCACCGTCACGGAGCCGACGCTGGGCGAGGTGTTCTCCAACGTGCAGATCGCCGCGGGGCAGACGCGGGAGCTGAAGAAGGAAGTCACGGTCACCAAGACGACGAACTACGCCTTCTCGATGCGCCTGGAGGACAACACCGGCGTCACGCAGACCGAGGCCGTGCCCCCGGTCCGGGTCTCCGCCTACAGCGAGGGCGAGATGCTCAGGCTTAACCTCATGCTGACCGCCGACCGCGAGGCGCTGTCCTCCATCCCCGGCGACATCCGCTTCAGCCTGAGCGTCACCAACGACAGCAACACCGCCGCGCGCACCGTGGTCATCCGCCACGGCGGCACGGTCATCTACACCATCAACGAGCTGGCCCCCGGGCAGACGACCGTCGTCACGCGCGACTACACCCTCTCCCAGGCCGGCAAGTACCAGTTCACCGCCACCGCGCTGGACGTGCAGGACAGCACCGTTTCCTTCGAGTCCAACCCCCTGAACATCGGCTACGTCGCCCCCACCGCCGCGCCCACGCGGCTGGTGGTGCAGACCATCGGGCCGGCGGTCACCCATTCCCCGGTGCCCCTGGACTACGCCCCCCAGAACGCCCAGCTGCGCAGCGCGCTGTTCATCGTCACCCTGGCCGTGGGCGCGCTCTTCGGCATCGCGCTCCTGCTGCTGCTCATCGGCGGGCTGACGCGCATGCGCTCCCGCGCCAAGAGCAACGCGGCCTACGACACGTTCGAGGTCACGGGCACGAGGGACTATACCGCCCCCGCGGAGCCGACCCGCGCGCCCGCCGTGCCCGTGGAAGAGGCGGCCATCGAGGAGAAGGCCCCGCTGGCGGGGCCCATCCAGCCCCCGGTGCGCGAACCTATCGAGATGCCGCACGAGAAGTACCTCCGCAGGCCCGGCACCCCGGAGCCCACCCATCCCCCGCGGCCAGACGGCGACCAGCCGCCCGCAGCGTCCTCCGACGAGGAAGGGGCCTACCGCCTCGTGCGGGGCGGCGACGCTGAGACGACCGGCGAAGGGCCGCAGGCATCGCCGGACGCGGACGCGCCGGGCGAGGGCCGCCGAGGCCGCCGCAGGCGCGGGGACGACGCGGACGGCGCCTGAGCCGAAACACCGATAATGTCCATATGACGCGGCGGACGCCTTCGCGGGTGCCCGCCGCTTTTTCTCGTCCGGAACCTCTCGCCGAATCCCCCCATGGGCCCAAGGCACGGTTCCCTTTGTTCTTGGGTTGTTCCTGTTTACGGGCGTCATCTTGCATTCCCGGCGCGGCGGGATTATGATACGTATACCAAAATAGGAGGGGTATACCATGAAAAAATGGACCGCACTGGCTCTGGCCCTCATGATGCTGATCCCGGCAGCAGCGCTGGGTGAGCAGTTCAAAGGCGAGATCGTCATCGGCATTTACGAGCCCGCATCCGGCTCCAATGGCGCGGGCGGCAAGCAGGAGACCCTGGGCATCTACTACGCCAACGCCGTAGCCCCGACGGTTGAGCTGTCCGACGGCGTGTACAACATCCGCCTGGTGGAAGTGGACAACCAGTCCTCCACCGACAAGGCCCCCAGCGCCGCGCAGCAGCTGGTCAGCGAAGGCGCCTCCATCGTCCTGGGCTCCTACGGCTCGGGCGTGTCCATGGCCGCCGCCCCCATCTTCAACGCTGCGGGCGTCGTCGCCATCGCCCTGTCCGCCACCAACCCGCAGGTCACCATCGGCAATCCCCTTTACTACCGCATCTGCTACCTGGACCCGTTCCAGGGAACGGTCCTGGCGAACTTCGCGTGGGATGAGTTCAGCGCGAGGAAAGCCTACACCCTTGCCGAGCTGGGCAACCCCTACGACGTCGGCCTGGCCTTCTACTTCACCGAGCACTTCAAGAAGCTGGGCGGCGATGTGACCGGCGAGACCTTCCCGCAGGGCACGAGCGACTTCACGGCCTACCTCACCAGCGCCGTCAACGCGGGCGCCGAGGTCATCTTCGCCCCCACCTCCACCGACTTCGCCTCCCAGATCATCACCCAGGCCGCCGCCAACGGCATCAAGATCCCGATCCTGGCCGGCGACACCTGGGATTCCGGCGTCATCTCCAACGCCGCCAAGGGAACCGACCTGTCCGTGAGCGTGTCCACCTTCTTCGACGAGGGCGACACCTCCCCCGCCGCGGTCGAGTTCGTCCAGGGCTTCAAGGCCTGGCTGAACGCCAACCCCGACAAGCTGGAGAACAACGGCGGCACCGACGCCATCGCGGCCGTTTCCTCCCTGGGCTACGACGGCTACATGGTCGCCCTCGAGGCGCTGAAGCTGGCCGACTCCGCCGAGCGTGAGGACATCGCCGAGGTCATGGCGGACGTCAACTACACCGGCGTGACCGGCAACATCGTGTTCGGCGAGAACGGCGACGCGGTGCGCGACCAGGCGGTCATCAAGAAGACCAACAACGCCGACGGCACCTTTGCCTTCGTGAAGGTACAGAGCGTCGCCAAGTAATCCCATCCATAACTTGCGGGGCATGGGGGCCGATACGGGGTCGGCCCCCATTTTCCCTGAGGGGGGACACCCATGACGGATTTCATCCGCGCGAACCTGCCTTACCTGCTGGCCGGCGTGTCCGTGGGCGGGCAGTACGCCCTGATCGCCATCGGGTACACGATGGTGTACGGCATCCTGCGGCTCATCAACTTCGCCCACGGCGACATATTCACGGTGGCGGCATACCTGATGGTATACATGAGCGCCACGATGCCGCTGGCCGTCTCGCTGCCGCTCACCGTCCTGCTGACGGTGATGCTGGGCTTCGGCATCGAGCGGGTGGCCTACAAGCCGCTGCGCAGCGCCCCTCGGATGAGCATCATGATTTCCGCCATCGGGGTGAGCTACCTGCTGCAGAACCTGATGTGGTACGTAACGGGCGGGCTGTCCAGGCTGTACCCCACCCTTCCCTGGATATCCAGCACCGTGACCATATACACCGCCACCACCAAGATGGTCACCCTGGTGACCCCCGTGCTGACCCTGGTCCTCGTGGTCCTGCTGCTGCAGCTGATCAACCACACCAAGATCGGCATGGCGATGCGCGCGGTGAGCAAGGATTTTGAGATTTCCAAGCTGATGGGCATCCGCATCGACCGGGTCATCTCCGTGACCTTCATCATCGGCTCCTTCCTCGCGGCGGTGGGCTCGATGCTGTATTTCTCCAACTATACCTCGGTCACGCCCATTTCCGGGGCGATGCCGGGGCTCAAGGCGTTCGTGGCCGCCGTGTTCGGGGGGATCGGCTCCATCCCCGGGGCGGTGATCGGGGCGTTCATCATCGGCATCAGCGAGAACGCCATCAAGGCGATGGGCCTGACGGCCTTTTCGGACGCGTTCACGTTCGCGCTGCTCATCTTCGTGCTCATCTTCCGCCCCACCGGCCTGTTCGGCGAGGCCGTGTACGAAAAAGTGTAGGCTTGCGCAATGAGAAAGACGACGAGAAAGACCATCCTGGCCATCCTGCTCGCCCTGTGCGCGCTGGCGCTGCTCCTTCCGCTGCTCATCACCACGGACGTGCCCGCGCTGCTGGACCGCATGGACCCCCAGGGCCTGGCCGCGAACGACACAAGGATGCTCAGGGCGCGGGAGCGGGTAACGGAAAGCCTGCAGGAGGGCGACCGCGCCAGGGTGCTTCGCAGCCTGGACCGCTACACCGAAGGCTTTGGGGACAAGCTGGAACTCGGGGGCGCGGTGGGCCTGTCGCTGTTCGCCTACCGCAGCGGTCCCTCCCTGGCGGCGATGGGGCTGTTCCTGCTCGCCGCGGCGGCAGCGCTGCTGGCCAGCGCCTATGCGAAAAAGGAGTGGCAAAAGAAGGCGGCCATCCGGCTGGGCGCCGTCGCCGCGCTCTTTGCGGGGCTGTACATCCTGGAAAATACGGTGGGCTCCGACTCGATGCTCGTGATGGTCCTCAAGAAGGGCGCCATCTACGCGCTCATCGCGGTGTCCATGAACCTGCTCAACGGCTTTACGGGGCTGTTCTCCCTGGGGCAGGCGGGGTTCATGCTCATCGGCGCCTACACCTTCGCCATCCTGACCATCCCCCAGGGCTTCAGGGCGCAGGTATACGAGTACTTCAACGGCGGGCTTGTGCAGTTCGCGCTGCCGGTGCTGCCCGGCATCGCGGCCGCGGGGCTGATGGCGGCGTTCTTCGCGTTCCTCATCGGGCTGCCGGTGCTACGGCTCAAGAGCGACTACCTGGCCATCGCCACGCTGGGCTTCGCGGAAATCATCCGCGCGGTGTTCCAGTACAGCGGCCTGGGCCCGCTCACCAACGGGTCCAACCTGCTGCGCCGGTTCCCGACGTTCAGCACGATCCTGTTCCCGTTCGCGGTGGCGGGCGCCTGCGTGGCCCTGATCGCGCTGCTCATCCATTCCACCTACGGCCGCGCCTTCAAGGCCATCCGGGACGACGAAGTGGCGGCGGAGGCGATGGGCGTCAACCTGTACCGGCACAAGCAGACTGCCTTCGTGATCAGCAGCTTCTTCGCCGGCGTGGGAGGCGCGCTGCTGGCGATGTACCAGACCACCGTGCAGGCGTCGGCCTTCACGAGCGCCATGACCTATGAGATCCTGCTCATCGTGGTCATCGGCGGCATGGGCTCCCTCTCCGGGTCCGTCCTCGCCAGCTTCCTGTTCGTCGCCTCCAGCGAATGGTGGCTGCGGTTCATGGACAACGAGCAGGTCATTGGCGGCTTCCGGGTGCCGCTGATGCGCTCCGGCTTCCGGATGGTGTTCTTCTCCGCCGTCATCATGGCGGTCGTGCTGTTCTACCGAAGGGGCATCATGGGGGACCGCGAGCTGAGCCTCTCCCGCCTGTTCGGCCGCTTCGCGCGCAAGGGAGGCAAGCATGGAGCGTGAGCGGATGCTGGAGCTGACCGACGTCACGATGCAGTTCGGCGGCGTCATCGCCGTCAACAACCTCAGCATGCACATCGACCGCGGCGAGATCGTCGCCCTGATCGGCCCCAACGGCGCGGGCAAGACGACCGCGTTCAACTGCGTGACCGGCGTGTACACCCCCAGCAACGGGCAGGTGCGCTACAAGGGCAAGCTGATCATCTCCAACCACCCCACCGGCCGGATGAAAACGCTGTACGCGGGCGAGAACCGGGACAAGTACCCGGAGGTCGTCGAGAACACGCCGGACAGGATCACCAAGATGGGCCTGGCGCGCACGTTCCAGAACATCCGCCTCTTCCGGACCCAGACCGCATTCGAGAACGTCCTCATCGCGACGCACCTGCACCGCACCAGCAGCCTCTTCAGCGCCACGTTCCGCCTCAACCACCGCGAGGAGAAGGACATGCGCGACCTCTCGATGGAGATGATGGACGTCGTAGGCCTGGCCGGGGTGGCGGGGGAGCTGGCCACGTCGCTGCCCTACGGGATGCAGCGCCGCCTGGAAATCGCCCGGGCGCTGGCGACCCGGCCGGAGCTGCTGCTGCTGGACGAGCCCGCCGCGGGCATGAACCCCCAGGAGACGGACGAGCTTGGCCGCTTCATCGTGAGCCTGCGCGAGAAGTTCGGCCTCACGATCTTCCTCATCGAGCACCATATGGACCTCGTGATGGACATCTCGGAGCGCATCTACGTCATCGACTTCGGAAAGCTCATCGCCCACGGCGCGCCCGTGGAGATCCAGGACAACCCCGCCGTCATCACGGCGTACCTGGGGGTGGAGGACGCATGAGCCTGCTGAAGGTTACGGACCTCAAGGTTTCCTACGGCGGCATCGAGGCCCTCAAGGGCATCTCGTTCGAGGTGCCGCAGAACCAGATCGTCACCCTCATCGGGGCCAACGGCGCCGGCAAGTCCACGACGCTGCGCGCGGTCAGCAGCCTCGTGAAGACGCGGGGCGGCTCCATCCAGTTCGACGGCCGCGACATCACCGGGATGGACACCTCCCGGATCGTGGCGCAGGGCATCGTCATGGTGCCGGAGGGCCGCCGCGTGTTCCCCAACCTGACCGTGCTGGAGAACCTCAGGATAGGCGCCTACCTGCGCAGCGACCCCGAGGAGGTCAAGGCCTCGATCGATTACGTGTACGAGCGCTTCCCCCGCCTCAAGGAACGAAGCTGGCAGCTGGCGGGCACGCTGTCCGGCGGCGAGCAGCAGATGCTCGCGGTCGGCCGCGCGCTGATGGCCAAGCCGCGCCTGCTGATGATGGACGAGCCGTCCCTGGGCCTTGCGCCCCTGGTCGTGCGCGACATCTTCGCCATCATCCACCGCCTGCGCGAGGAGGGCATGACCAT
The DNA here is from genome assembly GCA_035463055.1 of Candidatus Limnocylindria bacterium. GTDB lineage: Bacteria > Bacillota > Clostridia > Christensenellales > Aristaeellaceae > UBA6115. Next base: position 3,625 of record DATHTQ010000038.1, on the reverse strand, counting down.
CCTGCTCATCGAGCAGAACGCGAACGCCGCGCTGCGCGCCGCGGATTACGGCTACGTACTGGAGACGGGCAGGGTCACGATGGAGGGCAGCGGCATGAGCCTGCTGTCCGACCAGAAGGTCCGGGACGCGTACCTGGGCCAGTCGCGCAGGCACCGCGCGGCCCCGCACCCGGACTGACGCCCGGGCCTTGACGCCAAAAGGGACGGGGCGCGCCGCGCGCCCCGTCCCTTTTCCATGCCTGCCTTTACGAAAAGACGGCGGTCTCCAGCACGGACAGCAGGGCGTCCTCCTCGTCCTCGGTGAGCTCCTGCCCGTCGCTGAGCAGCTGGAACCCCACCTGCGCTCCGCCCGCGAACGTGAAGTAGATCAGCTTCTCGCCCGCGTCGTAGTTCGTGACGTTGCGGATGTAGCTGCGCCCGCCCAGGGTGACGACCTCCAGCTCCTCGCCCGGGAACTGCTCCTTGTAGTAGGCGAGCACCGCCTCGGCGACCGCGGGGTCCTCCATGTCGCCCAGAAGCTGGCTAAGCTGGTCCTGCGTGAAGTACATGTGGATCTCCGCGCTGGACTCCAGGTCCAGCATCAGCATGCTGATGCGGTTGTCGATGAGCCACTGGGCCAGCGTCGCGGGCTCGTTGAAGAAGTTCATGTAGTCGCTGAGCTGCAGCACGAGGTTCTGGGTGAACCCCACCCAGCCGAACGGCGGCTCCGCCGTCGCGGTCACACCCAGGGACGTGATGGTGAACACGCCGTTGTTGATGGAGACCTGGTCCAGCGGGACCGGCAGCGCGCGGGCGGCCTGGGCGGCCCGGTTCACCTGCAGTTCGGGGGGCGTGGCCGCGTCGACGCCCTTCGCGGGCAGGCCCTCCGGGAAATCGATCTGCGCGCCGAGCGCGGGGACGGCCCCCAGTGCCAGCAGCAGCGCGAGCGCCAATGCGAACGTCTTCCTCATGGTATCCTTCCTCCTGGCTGGATTTTTATGGTGCGCCCGCTTCTACGCGGGCAAGGGTCACGGTGTCCCGGGTGCGCATGTGCAGCGTGTTCTCGTCGAGGTTGATGACGACGACCTCGAACGACAGCTCGCGCCACCCCCCGGGCTCGATGCCCGGCAGGCTGTCGAACAGGGTGACGTACTCGTACTTCCCGGGGGAGACGACGGCGTACAGCGGCTGGTTGCCCGCATAGGGAATGCCATCGGCGCGTATGCGGTCCATCGTGGTCAGGCGCACCGTGAAGGGGAGCTGGTTGTGGACCAGGAACCTGTTCCCGGCGGGGTCGGAGGACAGGCGCACGATTCGCACGCCAGGCACCGCCCCGAATTCCTCCCCTGCATCGTCCACCGGCTGGACGAATCCCTCCGTGCCCGGCATCGTGAGGACGGCCTCCGCGGTCAGCGCGCCCCTGCCCGCCGCACCGGCGGTGTCCGCCGCGGCCTCGGTCGTCAGGCGGAAGCGCATGGCGATGTCCCGCACCTGGGATACGCCGATTTTTTCCAGGCTGTCCTCCGCGTCCATCAGGTACTGGTACGCCGCAAGCTCCGGCGGCAGCACGGTACTGACTGCGCTGATGCCCGCCCTCGTGTACAGGATGCTCCCGGGCAGGATGCCGCCATCCATCCGGAAGTCCGCCATGATGCCGTTGACGGAGGTTTCCTCGGGGATTACGAGGTCGAACGCCTCCGAATCATTCGTGATGCGCAGCGGCACGTACAGCGCCGTGCCCTCGAGGTACACGTCCCCGTCCGACTCGACGGTGACGCCCGCGGCCTCCGCCAGCACCTTTCGCTCCGGGCCGGCGTAGGGAATGGCGGGCGCGCCCAGCGGCACGTCGGTCAGGAAGCGCACCGTTTCGGACGGCGCCCCGCGCAGCACGCCCGAGGGCAGGTAATCCAGCCGCAGCCGTACGCTGACGTCCGTGACCCGCTCGATGCCTTCCCGCAGCAGGCCGAATCCTCCCTGCCCGTCCCCCAGCGGCACGTCCAGGCGCGTTTCGGCCTCGCCGCCCGCGGGGATGCCGACGCCCTCAAAGCCGTTGACCATCAGCGTTTCAGCCCGCACCCCGGTCGGCGTGACCCATGCGTCCTCCGCCCGGCCATTGCGCATCCCCAGCGTCAGCGACAGCGCCCTGCCGTCCGCGTTCTCCGTAAGCTCAATGCCTGTCAGCGAGACCGTCACGCCCTCGCGCTCCAGCAGCAGGACAGGCTCGCCGGCATACGGATAGGGCACGACGGGCGGCTTTGCCGGGCCGGGCGCCGGGGTCTGCGCGGGCTGCGCGGCGGCGGCCATCGGCATGATCTCCGATGTGTAGACGTTGCCCTGCGTGTCCACGATGGAGATCATCAGGAAATAGTCCGACAGGTCCCCGGACAGCGGCAGGTACTGCGCGTCCAGGCCGCGCTCCATCGCGTGCGCGGTGTACAGCGGCATCGAGCCGCCCGCCCAGTCGCCGAAGGGCAAAGGCGCCCCGTCCTCCCCGCGGGTCAGGAAGGAGGTGCTGTACACCATGTACACGTTGTCCCATTCGGCGAGGTTCGTGTCCCGCTTGCCCATGGCGGTGTCCTCGCCGTCGGTGCGGATGGCGCCGGTGACACGCGCCTCCCCGGTGTTCTTGTCAATGGACACCAGCAGGTTCGCCTGGCCCGTCTCATACGTGCCGTCCGGCGCGGTGCGGTCCAGCGTGACCGGGATGTGGTAGGTGGCGAGGCCGCGGTAGTTCTCCTTCTCCTGCATGTAGGGGGTGAACGCGCCGCCGCCCTGGCCGTCGGTGATGTACAGCGTCTTGCCGTCGTAGTTGGCGCGCAGGCGGTTTTCCCCGTCCAGCACCACGTCGCTGGAGATGAACGTCAGCATGTACTCCTCGCCCGCCAGGCGCACGAGGACGTAATACTGCGCCATCTCGAAGTTCTGCGCCTGTTCCGCGGTGAGCTGCACGTAGTACTCGCCCGCCGCGCTGTCGTACACGACGTCCGGCGCGTTCCTGCCCGTCCACTGCGTCAGGCTGTCGGCCATCAGGATGGCCCCGAAGCTGCCCATGAACCTGCGGTATTCCGGCAGGATGCCGAAGGACTCGTACAGCGCGTCCCAACCGCCCCGGAAGCTTTCCTTGTTCATCAGCGGGAAGTAGAGCGACACCCCGGCGGAGCGGGGCAGGTTGGCGCGGTTGTAGACGACCATCGCCTTCACCGCGTCCAGCAGGTCCTGGCTTTGGGCGGGGTACAGCGCGGACAGGCTGTCCGCGAGGTCGGCGAGGTCCACCAGGTCGTACTCATTGGTGGTCGTCGTCCGCCCGAAGGCCTTCGCGGCGTTGCGCTGGCGCGCGACGCGGGAGTACAGGGACGCGTCCAGCTTGCCGTCCATCGCAGCGAACAGCGCGTCCACGGCCTCGGCGGCCCTGCCGATACCCCGCAGGTCCACCGCCGAGATGGTGACCTGCTGGGCGTTGAGCGGGTTCTCCTCCGCCTGTCGCGCATAGAAGCCGAAGGTGTGGTCGATGATGAGCCGCCCCACCTCCGGCCCCGTCAGGCCGCCCGCGCCGATCTCCTTGAGGAAGCGGTAGTCGAACCCGTCCCCGGGCATCGTCTCTTCCGAGGCGAACATGTAGTCCGCGAACTCCGCCATCATGGCGCCC
>DATHTQ010000037.1:0-1657 GCA_035463055.1 Candidatus Limnocylindria bacterium | reverse complement strand
AGGTCGGCATGAACCGCGTGGAGGCCTCGCATTCCGTCGGCAACCCTGCCTCGGGCCGGGTGCTGGAGAAGGCGGGCTTCCGGCAGGAAGGCCTCGCGCGGCAGTATTACCGCTGCGCCCTGGGGTTCCAGGACAGCCGCCTGTACGCGCTCACCCGGGACGAGTGGGGCGACGGCTGACCCGCCCGCGCAGAGGCCGGGGCATCCGCTTCATATGAATGGAAGTCCCCGGCCCCCGGCCTGCGGGATTGCCGCACTGCCCGGGCAACCGACGGATGACCACGACGTCCGGCCCGCAACATTCATATCCGCGGGGTCCGGCCCGCAAAACCGATATCCGCAGGCCCCGGCCGTCGGCCCTCGGCTGCCTGCTCCCGTCCTCCGCCTCTCGGCCCACGGCTCTCGGCCCTCGCCTCTCGGCCCTCGGCTCTCGGCTCTCGGCTCTCGGCTCAAGATAATGATGCTCACAGACTCCTGCCCATAAAAATGCCTGGCGCTCCCGCCGCGCGGAATGTTCCCCGAAAAAAACATTGCGCCCTCTCCCGGCCCCCTGCCGGGCGATGCGCCGTGCCCCCACGCCGCTGGGCCAGGGGCCCCGTTTCATGCCCCGCGCTGCGGGTTATACAACGTTTGTGCCCGGTTTGTCGGACGCTCCCCGCGGCCTGCCGCGCGCAGCCGCCACCCGGACCTGCTCGGCGGGGCTCCCCCGCTTCCCCGGCACGACGGACGGCCCCCGCCCTTTCGCCATCGGCGCGGCGGCCCGTCCGGTTTCCCCCAACCCTTACGACGGACTGGGCCCGCCCGCGCGGCGGCCCGGAAAGGATACGTTATGAAGAAACTCACCGCGCTCCTGCTCCTGTTGGCGCTGGCCCTGCCGGCCGTCGCCCTGGCCGCGCAGCCCGAGGCCGCGCCCGCCCCGACGCTCACGCTCATCGGCCACGCCAGCGTCAGGATCACCACCTCCGCGGGCACGGTCGTCTACATAGACCCCTATTTTGAAGGCGACTATACCGAAGGGGCGGACCTGCTCCTCGTCACCCACGAGCACCGCGACCACAACCAGGTGGACCTGGTCACCCTCAACGAGGGCGCCCTGTTCCTTCGGGTCGCGCAGACCATCAACCCGGACGGCTCCTACAACACATACGAGCACATGGGCGTGACGGTGGAGACGCTGCCCGCGGAGAACCGGAACCATCCCCGCAGCGCGTCCACCGGCTTCCTGCTGGGCTTTGACGGGATCCTGGTGTACCACGCCGGCGACACGAGCAAGATCCCCGACATGGAGGCCCTGGCCGCGCGCGGCGTGGACTACGCCCTGTTCCCCATCGACGGGCAGTACAACATGGACCCCCGCGAGGCGACGGAATCCGCCGCCCTCGTGGGCGCCCGGCACAGCATCCCGATGCACTTCCTGAACGCCGACCCGGCGGAGTTCATGCCGGAGAACGTGCTGCGCGTGGCGTATGGGGAGACGATCGAGTTGGTTGGGGAGTGACAGAGGCGTTGTAGTACGCTGTAGCATGTAAGTTGCCCAATTTTCCTCGCAATAACGATAAAAATGGCTGGCGGGAAACCGCCAGTCTTTGTATTCGCAGAGGTTCGGCAATCAGTAAAAATTCTGCTAATCGCTGCCGTTGCTGCCCGGTAATTCTCCG
>DATHTQ010000036.1:0-7540 GCA_035463055.1 Candidatus Limnocylindria bacterium | reverse complement strand
CTTCCCTAAAAGTGTCCTGTATTGGCAACAATATACGCGAGTGCATATGCGGTGTCAACTGTTTTATGCACTGCGCGTGTTTTCCCCGCGTTATGATACGGAAAAATGGGCGGACGAGCGGATTTTTTGCCGTTCCCCGTCGCATTTTGGGCGTGTTTGCATATAATGGACGCGGAGGTGGAAAGAATGGAAAACAGGAAGAAGGCATGGGCACTGGCGGGGCTGCTGGCGCTGCTCGCGCTCGCGCTGGGCGGGTGCGTTCCGGGGGACGGGTCCGCGTCCGTGGCGGACAAGGCGGGGTTCTTCTCCGGCGTGTGGCACGGGTGGATCGCGCCGGTGACGCTGGTCTGGTCGCTGTTCAGCAGGAACGTCAACATCTACGAGGTGTACAACAACGGGTTCATGTACAACCTCGGCTACTACATGGCCATCGTCAGCGGGTTCGGCGGCCTCGCGCTCTCGCGCGGGAAGCGCAGGAAGCGCAGGGACGGGGACGCGTGACGGGCGTCATGCCTGAGGGGGCGGAAGCGGGCAGCGGGCGCGAGCCCCTGTCCGCGCAGAGCCTGCGCGCGCTGTGGAGCAAAACCTACAACACGCAGGGCAAGCCGGACTGGTCGCACATCTTCCCCTACTACCACGACGACGTCGTGTTCCAGGACGCCATCCAGCGCGTGGAGGGCAAGGAGGGGTTCGTCGCCCTGTGCGAGCGCCTCACGGGCCGCTGCAAGGAGCTGCGCATGGACCTGGGCGACGTGCTGGAGGGGGAGGGTGTGTTCATCTTCGACTGGAAGATGACCATGATGTTCAAGAAGTTCCCCAGCACGCCCATCTACGGCTGCACGAAGCTGACGCTCCACGAGGACGGGCGCATCATCTCCCAGCGGGACTGGTACGACCTCTGGGGCGACATCTTCAACGGTATCCCCTGGTTCAAGGGGCCGTACCGCCGGTTCATGCGCCGCAAGTTCGGCTGAGGGCGGGGATGAAGTACACGAAGGAAGACCTCGCGTTTTTCCGCAGCGGCAGGGCCGTGCAGCGCACGACGGCGCAGGGCATGGCGGGGAAGGTGTGCGTGGTGTCCGGCGCGACCTCGGGCGTGGGGCTGGCGGCCGCGCGGAGGCTGGCGCAGGGCGGCGCGAGCCTCGTGCTCGTCAGCAGAAACCCCGAAAAGGCGGAGGCCGTCCGGGAGGAGCTGGCGCGGGAGCACGGGGCGAGCGTGGAGCTGGTCACGGCGGACTTCTGCGATTTGGAAAGCGTCCGCCGGGCGGCGGCGGGCATCCGCGCGCGGCACCCAAAAATAGACGTCCTCATCAACAGCGCCGGGGTCTACTCCACCCGCAGGCGGCTGACGAAGGACGGCAACGAGACGGTGTTCCAGGTGAGCCATATCGCGGCCTTCCTGCTCACCGCGCTGCTGCTGGAGCCGCTGCGGCGCGGCGGCGGGGGAAGGGTCGTGCAGGTCAACAGCGAGGGGCACCGCTTCGGGGGCCTGGACCTTTCGGACCTGGACTGGAAGCGCCGCTTCTACGTGGGCCTGCGGGCGTACGGCGCGTCCAAGATCGCGCAGATTATGACGGTGCGGACGCTGGCGCGCATGCTTTCCGGCACCGGGGTCACCGTCAACGCGATGCACCCGGGCGGCGTGAAGACCGCCATCGGGCTCAACAACGGTTTTTTCTACCGGACGTGGCAGTCCCTGGTGATCCGGCCCCTGCTCAAGGACCCGGCCATTTCCGGGGAGGCGCTGTACTTCCTGGCCGCCGCGCCGGAGATGGAGGGCGTCACGGGCAAGTACTTCCACCTGACGGTCGAGGAGCGGCCGCTGACCTTCGCGATGGACGAAACCGTCGCCGCGCAGGTCTGGGATAAAACGCTGGAATTAGCGGGCCTGACCCCGGAGTTCCTTGAGGGCGCGGTCCGCGGCGAGCTTGCCGGTGAGGATGGCGGTGGGCAGGCCTGAGGGGCTGTAGGCCCACTGCCCCGCCTGCAGGACGCCCGGGATGGGCGTGCGCACGGCCCTCGCGATGCGCGGGATGCGCGATTCCGCGGGCACGGGGCGGTTGGTGAACGCCCAGCCCGTGATGGCGCCGCCGGTGGTGCCCGCGCGCTCCTGAATGGTAAGCGGGGTGGACACGAACCCGTCCGTCACCGCGCCGGAAAGCCGGGGATACACCGACGCCGTCAGCGTCTCGGTGATGGCCTCGCGGCACAGCGCCTTGAAACCGTCGTACCAGCCCATGTCCCGGATATGCAGCACCAGCGGATAGTCCATCAGCGCGCTGATGATGAGCCCGGTCTTGCCCTTTGGGGCGAGCGCCGGGTCGCGCAGCGCGGGGATGGATATTTCATATGTGGTCAGTTGGAGGAACTTGCGCAGCCACGCGAACACGGCGTCCCGGTCGCGGCTGTAGCCCCCGTCCGCGCCGCGCACGCCGTCCTGCGGCAGCGACCCCAGGCCGTCCAGGCGCGGGGTATGGAAGAAGTGCGGCGCGTGCATGTCCCCGAAGTACGAGGGGTCCAGGTCCGCGGTGAGGTAGAGCGTGAGGACCGAGTCGCCGCCCTCCTTGTCCCTGATCAGCGCTTCGTGCGCGCGGATTTCCGACGCGGCCTGCGCGGGCAGCGCATCCACATGCTCCAGCGACGCGTAGAGCGCCTTCTGGTCCGCGGCCCAAATGAGGCTTCCATAGGAGTGCTCCTCCCCGTTCACCGAGACCGTCCTGCGCGCCGGGTCCACCTTCCCTATGGCGGCGTCCGTCCGCACCTCGCCGCCGTGGGCGCGGATGTATTCCTCCAGCTTTCGGACCACCGTCCCGGTGCCCCCCAGGGGGTAGCGGTAATCGAGGTACAGGGAGAAATAGCTCAGCGCGAAGAACGCCGGGGTCTGCCTGAAGAAGTGCTGCGCGAGCACGTCGACCAGCGCGCGGTTCTTCATGAACGCGCCCAGGCACTCCTCCACCGGCATGTTCAGGCGGTTGATCTTCCGCACGGCGAGGGGATAGCGCAGCATCCACGGCATGACCGTCTTCATGAGGTACTCCCGGTCCCGCTTCATGTCCATGAAGAGCGGGTTCTCGATGCCGTACAGGACGCGCATGTACTCCATCGCCTTTTGCACCAGGGCGGTGAACTCCCCGATGGAATCCGCGTCCTGCGGGAACAGGCCCAGCAGCATCCGCCGGTAGTCCTCCAGGCTCTCGGGGCCTTCAAGGCGCACGGACCTGTCCCCGATGCCGATGGACACCGGGCTCTTCACGAAGTCCACCTCGATGCCCAGCGCGCGCAGCATGGGCAGCAGCACGCCGGAGTTCTCCAGCGCGCGGATGCCCGCGTCAAAGGTGAACCCGTTATATTGGAACGAGCCGACCAGCCCGCCCACCCTGCCTTCCTTCTCGCACAGCAGCACGCTGCGCCCCGCCTTCGCCAGGAAGGCCGCCGCCGTGAGCCCGGCCATGCCGCCCCCGGCGACGATGACGTCATACTTCATCCCGCGTCCCTGCCTCGCTATATCGCACGGCAGGCCTTCGCCTGCCGCGTGGTTCCCCGGCGGCGTTTCCGCCGACGTATCCATATCATATTGCCTGAAGGGCTTGCGGTAAAGGGGTCCGGCCCGGACGGAGCGTTACGGCGCGGCCGGGTCCTCCGGCGCGGTGAACTGCGTCTCGTACAGTTCGCGGTACAGGCCGCCCTGCGCGAGCAGGTCAGTGTGGCGGCCGCGCTGCACGACGCGCCCCGCGTCCATCACGAGGATCTCGTCCGCCGCCAGCACCGTGGACAGGCGGTGCGCGATGACGATGCTCGTGCGCTCCCTGATCATCGGGGCGATGGCCTCCTGGATGAGGCTTTCGGCGATGGAGTCCAGCGAGGAGGTCGCCTCGTCGAAGACGACGACGGGCGGGTCCTTGAGCAGCACCCGCGCGATGGACACGCGCTGCTTCTCCCCGCCGGAAAGCTTCATGCCGCGGTTGCCCACCACGGTGGCGTACCCCTCCGGCAGGCGCGATATGAAGTCGTGGATGTTCGCCTTCCTGCACGCCTCCTCCACCTGGGCCTGGGTCGCGCCCGGGCGCGCGTAGAGCAGGTTCTCCAGGATGGTGGCGTTGAAGAGGTAGGTGTCCTGCGTGACGAGGCCGACGTTCCCGCGCAGGAAGCCGAGGTCCAGTTTGCGCACGTCAATGCCGTCAATGGTGACGCGCCCGCCCGTCACGTCGTACAGGCGCAGCAGCAGGCTCACCAGCGTGCTCTTGCCGGAGCCGGAGGGGCCCACGACGGCGACGGTCCTGCCTGCCCGCAGCTCGAAGTCCACGTCGCGCAGGATGGGGCGCGAGGGCTCGTAGTGGAAGCTCACGCGCTCGAAGCGGATGTGCCCCTCCATCTTCTGCGGGGTCACGGCGTCCGGGGCGTTGCGGATGTCCACGGGCAGGTCGAAATACTCGAAGATGCGCTGGAACAGCGCCATGGAGCGCACCCATTCCACCTGCATGCCCAGCAGCGCGTTGACGGGCCCGTACATGCGCCCAAGCAGGGCGACCAGCACGGTCACGTCGCCGACGGTGAGGGCGGCACCGCGGCGGATCATGAGGAACCCGCCGATGAGGTAGATGAGCATCGGCCCGACGCCGGAGAACGCCTCCAGCGCGACGCGGAACCACCGGCCCGCCATGCCCTGGCGCACGTTGAGCCGCACCATGCGGCGGTTGGCCTCCTCGTAGCGCGCGTACTCGTACGCCTCGCGCCCGAACAGCTTGACCAGCAGCTGCCCTGAGACCGACAGCGTCTCGTTCAATAGGCCGTTGATCTCGTCCTGCGCGGCCTGCGCCTCGCGGGTCAGCGCCCAGCGCGTCCTGCCCGCGCGGCGCGTGGGCAGCGCGAACAGCGGCACGATGACCAGCCCCGCAAGGGCCAGTATCCAGTTCATCCGGAACATCGCGATGGCCGCGACGACGAGGGTCAGGACGTTGGAGAGGATGCCCGTGAACGTGCCAGCGATGACCTGCTGCACGCCGGAGATGTCGCTGGTCATGCGCGTGATGAGGTCGCCCTGGCTGTTCCCGGTGAAGAACCGGTGCGGCATCGCCTGCAGGTGCGCGTACATGCGGTTGCGCATCCCGAAGGTGACGTTCTGGGCGATGAGGGTGTTGAGGTAGGTCTCCAAGGTGCCGACGAGGCTGGACAGCACCGTCACCAGGAACGACAGCCCGACGAGCAGGACCAGCCTGTCCAGGTCGCGCCCGATGAGGCCCTCGTCCACGATGCGCCCGGTCAGGATGGCGGGCAGCAGCCGCAGGACCGTCGCCAGCAGGATGGCGAGCAGCACCAGGAGCAATTGCTTCCAGTAGGGAGCGAGGTAGGACAGCACGCGCCGCAGGAACGCGGCGGTGACCGGCGGGCGCGCCGCCTTCTCCTCCTCGGTCAGGTATCCGCGGGTAAACCGCCCGCCGCCCTGCGTCATCGGGCTTTGGAGGGGGCGGAGGACGGGGGAGTGCGCGCGTCGTCGTTTTTCATGCGGGAATCATACCACGCAATCAAGTATGTGCTGCCCGGATGCCTGCGCTTTCAGGTGAATGGAGCGGGCATGGCAAAGCGCCAGGCAAAACAGCCTGGCGCATTTGCCATGCCGGAGGTGTAGGGCCGGCGGTCAGCCCTGCTTCTTGCTCCCGCGGGAGGAGGAGGCTTTCGCGGCCCCGCCCGCGCCCTTGGCGCCGGAGCTCCTGGCGCCCGCGCCCTTGCTTGCGGCGCTCTTGGCGCCTGCGGACTTGCCCGTCCCGGACTTGGCCGCGCTGGCCTTGCTGCCGCCGCTCTTGCTTCCCGCGGCGCTCCTGCCGGCGGGCCTGGCCGCCTCCATCTCGACGACGACGTCGCCCAGGGGCATCGGGTTTTTGGGCAGGTGGTCCTGCGGCTTGAGGACCATCCCCTCCTTGGCCTGGCGCTCGGCGTGCTGGCGCTCCTCGTCCTCGACCTGCTTGAAGCTGTCGTAGAGGCGGTTGAGCTGGTTCTCGGAAAGCTTGCTGCGCAGCTTCTCGAACAGCTCCTTCTCCTCCTCCTCGACGTGGTGGTTGAGCATCTCCTTGCACACCATCACGCGCGCCTTCCAGTTGTCGTCCTTGTGGTCGGTGTCCAGCACGACCTGCAGGCCCCGGCGCAGCATGTCGTGCTCCGCGATGAGCTCCAGCCGCAGCTCCTTGGCGTCCTCGTCCCGGTCCAGCTGCGGGAAGACCGTACGCTCCTCCGCCTCGTGGTGCGCCAGCACCACGGCGCACAGCGTGCGGAAGATTTCCGGCCCCATGTCCTCCTTGTTGTCGATCTGCAGGAACAGCTCACGGACCTTGTCGTGGTCCCGCTTGATTTCTTCCAGTATCCTCATGTTTCTCCCTCCGCGCGGTCGTATGGAATGCTCTCCAGGGATGATAACCGCGCGGGAGGGCGCTGAAACGGGCTGGGCCTACGGCAGCGTCCTGACGGACCTGTACCCGGACAGGGGGCCGTAGTAGTTGGTCGTGTAGATGCGCTTGTACGCGCGCACCTTGAACCAGTACGCCTTGTTCGCCAGAAGCCCGGTCTTGGTGGCGCCAAGGGCGGACGTGGTGAGCACAGGCGCGTATGGCCCCGCGGCGGCGGCGGCCATGAGCACCTGGTAGCCGCTGGCGCCCGGCACCGCGGCCCACGCCAGCTTGATGCGGTCCTTGCCCGTTGCCACGGCCTGGGTGACGGACGCCTTCGCCAGCGGCACCCCGGCGTTCGCCGCGCCCACCAGGCCGGAGACGCACTTGACGGAGTCCACGATGTTGTACGCGCCGACCTTGTAGTAGTACCGCTTCCCCGGCGTCAGGTAGGTGTTGGAGAAGGACGTCGCGTTCGTCCACTTGACGATGGTGTACGGGCCCGCGGCGCTTTCCGCGCGCCACACCTCGTACCCCGACGCGCCGGCCACCGCCGTCCAGGTGACCTTCAGCGCGGTGCCGTTCACCGGCGAGACGTCGGTGACGTGCGCCGCCGGGCGCAGGGCGACCGTGAACTCCGGGCTCCACAGCAGGGCGCTGTCGGCGGCGGACCACACGACCGTGTACAGGATGTAGACGCCGGGCTCGCCGACCTGGAAGCTGGTCGTGGAGGACGTGGTCATACCGGGCACGTCCTTGGCGAACGCGTACCCCTCGTTCGTCTTGCGGTACAGCTTGAACGCGTACTGGTACGGTCCGGCGGACTGGACGTTCGTGATGGCGGCCTGCACGGTGCTGCCGACCAGGGCGTTGGCCCCGGCGAGGTGGAGCGAGTAGGAGAACGCCATCCGCGCCGGGGCGACGGCCGCGGGCAGGAGGGCGAGCAGCAGCACGGCGCATATCAGGGAAGCGAAAGCGCGTTTCATGGCGAACCTCCGTTCAGGGATGTCCCGTTCACGATGGGTGCGCGGCGTCAGGTATGTCGGGTGGGTTTGGCCCAGTCGGATGCATTATGTTCCCCGTGGAGGGGGATGTCAAACGCTGCCCTGTGCGCATGATTCCCGGACAGCGAGAACCGGCCTGTGTCTCATGAAAAATGAAGT
>DATHTQ010000035.1:0-3764 GCA_035463055.1 Candidatus Limnocylindria bacterium | reverse complement strand
GGGTTCGCATTGCTGATGAAGTGCGGGGGCGCGTGCCGTCGCGCCGGCCTGGGGTATGTGTTCCTGTGGTACCTCGTTTGGTACAGCCTTGGGCGCATGGTGATCGAGGGCATCCGTACGGACAGCCTGATGTGGGGCAGCCTGCGGGTGTCCCAGGGGCTGAGCGCCGCCGCCGTCGCCGCTGCAGGCGTTTGGATGCAGGACAGGCTGAAGTTGAGTCCGCTGCTGTTCGTCCCGCTGGCGGCCGCGGCCGCGGGGTTCGTCCTGTCCGCCCTGGGGAACGGATGGGCGCTGGTCCCGGCCTACGCGCTCGCGGCGGCGTACGCGGCAGGGCTTGCAGTATCCTTCCGAGCGGCAGCCGCCAGAAGCAGGCCTTCGTGAGGGCGCCCGGGCTGTACCGGGCGCTGGTCCGCGCCCTGCCGTACACCGCGGGGCCGCTGCAGGCTCACGCGCAGGGCATCGGGGAAGAGAAAAAGCAAAGGTACGCGTCCATCCTGCGCCGGCACAGGGCGCTGGGCGGCGCGCTCGTCCTGTTTGGCGCATCCGGCATCACCGACCATTTCACCTACGGAGCCGCCCGCAGGGGCGTCCCTGTTGCGGCGGGAACCGCGTTCCGGCTGGCGTCGGTGTCGAAGCTCGTGACGGCCGCGGGCGTGATGGCCATGGCGCAGAAGGGCATCGTTGACCTGAACGCGGACGCGGACGCCTTCCTGCCCTACTCCCTGCGGCATCCCGGAGCGCCGGACCGTCCCGTCACGCTTCGCATGCTGCTCACGCACACTGCGGGTATTCGCGACGGGAGCGCGTACACGAACAGCATCGCCTCGCCCCGGGACGCGGGGGAGCTGCTGCGCGGGGACAGCAACACGGCGCACATCCCGGGGGAGAAGTGCGAGTATTCCAACTTCGGGGTGGGGCTCGCGGGCTGCGTGCTGGAGGGGATGACGGGGACGGCGTTCGAGCCGCTCATGCAGGAGTATCTGTTCCGACCGCTGGGCATCAGCGCCGGGTATTATCCGCACAGGGTAAGCGACCTGCTCGCGGACGCAAGGCGCGTCCTGAAGCCCTTGGGTAACCCCGCGTTCGACGCGGCGGCGCGGCAGGCCGCCGCGCCCGCCGGGTGGGATGAGCCGAACCTCCAGCGGCATTACCTGCTCGCACACGGCAACTGCTGCATGGACGCGCAAGGTCTCGCCAGACTGGGCGCCGCGCTGCTCACGCCGGGGTTCTTCGCAGAGGAGACGCTGGAAGCGATGTTCGCGCCGCACGCGTCGCTCGCGCACCGGGACCCTGCGCTCACGCAGGGCGTCGGGGTGTTCATCCTGCGCGACGCCTCCGTCGGGCCGCGCGCGCTGCATGGGCACCAGGGCATGGCGTACGGGGCGGTGCATATGCTGTTCCTGGACCGGGAGCAGGGAAGGGGCATCGTCAGCCTGACGACCGGCGTTTCCCTGGCCCGGCGTCACATCATGGCGGACGTCAACGTGGAATTGCTTCGGGAGTGGCAGCGGGATGGATGACGTCGTAACCGAGATCCTGAAAGTGCCGGGCGGGCGCCTGGTGCGCCTCAGCGGCGGCGGCAGCTTCAAGGTGCCGTACGCCCTGTTCGGCGCGTACCCGCTAAAGGCCGGGCAGCGGCTGGACACGGACGAGTACCAGCGGCAGACGTCGCTGATCGAGGCGCGGGTCGCGCTGGAGCAGGCGGCGCGGCTGCTGGAGGCGCGCGAGAAGTCGCGCGCGGAACTCACCGGCAAGCTCATGGACGCGGGCTATTCAGAAGAAGCCGCCCAGGGGGCGGCGGATAAATTGCAGTCCCTGGGCTACCTCGACGACCGCCGGTACGCGGCGGGCCTCATCGCGCGGCTGGGCAAGCGGTACGGGGTGTTCCGGCTCAAACAGGAGTTGGTGCGCCGGGGCATCCCCAAGGCCGTCGCGGACGAGCTGCTCGAGGCGCACGACCCGCAGGCGGGGCTGGAGGCGGCGGTGGCCATCGCGAGGAAGGCCTTGCGGGGCAAGTCGGCGGACCCGCGCGCCGCCAGGCAGAAAGCCTACGCCGCGCTTGCCCGCAGGGGGTACGGCGCGGACGTCATCAGGCAGGCGCTGCGCGAAGCCGAAACGGGAGATTAGCCTTCCTCCCGGTTGTCCCTTCCGCGCACCGCGACCGCGGCGGTCAGCAGACTGACGGACGCCGCCCCGGCTTCGATAAGCACCCGCGCGCATTCCCGCGCCGTGGAGCCCGTCGTACGCACGTCGTCCACCAGCAAAACGCGTAAGCCCCGCACGTACCCAACAACCGCAAACACGCCCCGCACGTTGTCCGCCCGGCGCTTCGCGTCCAGGCCGGACTGGCGCCTGTTGGGGCGTGTCTTTTTCAGCGCGTCGATGATGGGAAGATGAAGTGTCGGCTGCATCCCCTCGCACAGCAGGCGCGACTGGTTGACCCCGCGCTCGCGCAGGCTCGCCGCGTACAGCGGCACCGGCACCATCGCGTCGAAACCTTGGCCGGAGACCGCCTGCGCCATCGCGCGGGTGAGGGGCCCCGCCGCCAGGGCGTACGGCCCGAACTTGAGGCGCACGATGAGCTGGCGTGCCGCGCCGCGGTACAGGTACGGCGCGTACGCGCGCTCCAGTCCGCGCATCCCGCCGCCAAGGCAGTAGGCGCACGGCTGCGCCGCCTTCCCGGGCGTCCTGCACTGTCCGCACGCGGCATCCGGTACTTCCAGCGCGGGAAGCCCGGCCTCGCACTTCCGGCACAGCGCGCTGCCTGGCAGTATGTCGCGCGGCTCGTCGCAGGCGAGGCAGCGGACCTGCGGGAACAGGATGTCCTTCAGCGCCCCGAGCGCGTTCATATGCCCTCCGACATCCGGGCCAGCCAATGGCCCAGCGCGGAATACCGCCTGCGCTCGCGGTTGTTCTCGGCCATCATGCGCAGCACCTCCTGGCGGCCGACCAGGACCACCAGCCTGCGCGCGCGGGTGATGCCCGTGTAGAGCAGGTTGCGGGTAAGCAGCATCCTCGGCCCCCCCACCATCGGCATGACGACCGCCGGGAACTCGCTTCCCTGGCTCTTGTGCACGGAGAGGCAGTACGCGAGCTCCAGCTCCTCCAGCTGGGGGTATTCGTAGTTCACCTCGCGCTCGTCGTCGTACAGCACCTTGACGCCGCGGCCCTGCGCGTCCACGGCGGTGATGAACCCGATGTCGCCGTTGAACACGCCCTGCCCCTCAACGCCGCCGGCGGACTCCCACCGCAGCGTATAGTTGTTCCGCACGTGCATGACCTTGTCGCCGCGGCGGAACGTGGTCTCTCCGAATTGCACCTCGGGCTTTTTTGGGCCGGGCGGGTTTAGCGCGGCCTGCAGCGAGGCGTTGAGCGCGACGACGCCGCAAGCGCCCTTGCGCGTGGGGGAGAGGACCTGGATGCCCCGCATGCCGTCCTCCTCGCCCAGGAAGGCGGGGAGGCGCCTGGCGCACAGGCCGACGATGCACTCCGCCGCCTGCTCCGCCTGGGCCTTGGCCTCGAAGAAGAAGTCCCCGCTCTTGGCGTTGAGCTCCGGGAACTCTCCCCGGTTGACCCGGTGGGCGTTGAGCACGATCATCGAGCCCTCCGCCTGGCGGAAGATCTCGGTGAGTCGCGCGCTGGGGATGTCCGGGTGGGAGAGGACGTCGGCGAGCACGTTGCCCGGGCCGACGCTGGGCAGCTGGTCCGCGTCACCCACCAGCAACAGCCGGGTGCCGGGGGACAGCGCGTCCATCAGGCTCTTC
>DATHTQ010000034.1:0-2990 GCA_035463055.1 Candidatus Limnocylindria bacterium | reverse complement strand
CTATTGCAATCATGCAGTCCTGCATGCCGCACGGCGTCAAGTCATCTGCCCGTCACTATTCCTGCACCCCGGCGCCGCCAAAGCCGCCAAACGCCAGCAGCAGCGGGCTGTCCATCAGCGGCAGGTTTCTCAACCCTGTGATCACACCCTCGCTGCGCTCCAGCATCGCGTCGGGCAGCACATAGACGATGCCATCCATCAGGTCTATTAAGACCGGGGGCTCGTTTACGCCGGCAAGCTGGAAACTGACGGTGCCCTCATAGGTTTCGCGCAGCAGGTCGGCCGCGTTCCAATAGGCCAGGGCTGTGCCTCTGCTGTCGCGGAACCCCAGGGAAATGAAGCGATTGCCGGCCTCGTCCTTCCCGAAGAAGCGCGGCGAATCCAGCACGACGCGGCGGATAGGCAAATCGCCAGGCACGGCGTCCCGGCGGAACAGCGCGCAGAGGTTCTGCATCGCGCGGTAGGCGGGCTTGGGGCTGTAGGTCCCGGTCGCGAGGCCGTCCTCGTTGAAGTCCGCGCTGATGACGCCAAAATAACCGAAGTCGAGGTAGGACTGCTTGTCCCCCACCATGCCGCCAAGCGCCTCCACCATGTCCAGCGCGGTGAAGTGCGAGGTGAACTCCACTTCGCTGGCCAGGTCCAGAAGGCGGTGGCGCAGCAGGTATTTCGCCTGCTTGAGCGGGGTCCACGCGCCGCCGCGCAGCGCGCCCGCCCCGCGCGGGCTGGACTGCGTGCCGGATTCCCCCTGGATGATGCGGAGGTTGGGGTTGTATTCGTTCACCAGCGCGCGCAGGGCGCGGATCTCGTTCAGCGCCTCCAGCTCGTTGGCGTTGTAGCGGTGGAAGGACACGGCGTCAGCGGCCTCGGCGGCGCCCCGCTCGAACATCGCCCGGAAGTAAGGCAGGTTGACCGAGCACAGAACGCCCACGATGGCTTTCGCGCCGGGGTCCGCCGCATGGATGGCGCGGGAGGTTTCCGCGGCGAAGTCGCCGTACTCCGCGGCGTTGACGCCGTGCTTCCAGCAGTGCTGCCCATCCGGCTCGTTCCAAACCTCATACCAGCGCACGCGGCCCTTGTACCGCGAGACGACCGCGGCCACGTAATCGCGCCACGCGCGCCGCTCTTCCTCCGAGAAGATGGGCGGGCAGCCCACCGCGCCGTAGTAGACGTTGGCGCTGGGCGTATACAGGCCGTTGCCGTAGACGAGGTCGATCCAGGGCTCCATGCCGCGCGCAACCAGTTCGTCGACGATGGCGTCCAGCCACGCGAAATCGTACACTCCCCTGGCCGTTTCGGTGCGCTGCCACCCCGACTGGATGCGCACGTAATGCACGCCCAGGTCCGCCACCAGGTCGTATGCCTTCTCCGGCTCAAAGGCGTGCCGGTCAAGCTTCTCAAAACCGATTCCCAGGCGGGACGGGCCGGTCTGCGCAGCGCTCGCCGTTTGCAGCTGACCTTTCCTGATAAGCCGTTCCATACGCGATATCCCCTTTCAGATTTCGACGAATTCGAGGTCAAGCATCATGGCCAGGTCCTTCAGCGCGGGAACGGCGTTCCCGTCCGCGATGCCATAGTGCTGCGTCACGCCCTGGCGTACCAGGCGGGCGAACAGCTCCTCGCTGCTGCGGCCGATGGGCCTGAAGAGGCTGTGGGAATAGGTCGCCAGGAAGTGGTCGGTGGGAAGCGCCTCGACGCGTGAAACGACGAACTGGAACCGGCCCGTCTGCTGCGAGCAGTGCAGCATCGTCTTCTCTCCCGGCGGGAACACGTACCAGGCGAACGGTGCTCCGGCGTACTTCCACTTCGTCTTCGCGAAACGGACGTCGGAGGATATCCGGCATTTGCCGCGGGGGTCCGTATAGTCGTTGGGGCCCGCGTGGCCGCCGGCGAAGCACCCGTTTGGAAGGTCGATGTGGAACGGCTCGATATAGTTGACCCGGCCGCCGGTCAGGAGCTTCAGCGCGTAGCAGGCGACGCCGCCGCCAACGTCCCCCTCGGGCACGAACATTGTCTTCACGTCCGGGGACGTCGGCCAGAATCCGGGCCGCAGGCCGACTCGCTGGAACAGCACCATGTCGATGTCGTTGAGGACCACCAGGTCAATGCCATATTGCGCGGCAAGGCGCTCCATGCCGATGGAGGCGCGCACCGACGCCAGGAATTTATCCCGGTTGACATTGGGCAGCACTTCGTACGCGGAAGCGATACGCTCCATGGCGGACTGCGCGTCGGCGTCGCTGACCCCTGCGATGCTGTCCTCCAGCTGGGCGACCGACAGGAAGCGCAGCTCGGGCCCGATTTGGCTGAAGACGGTATACGGGTCAACGTATGTGCTCCACATGACCTCGTTCATGCACGCCAGCAGCCCGAAGGTCCCGTCCTTGAGGAGGGACCGGGCACGCGCGGCGTTTCCGAACACCCCCGCCCGCTCCAGGACCTGCGTCCACGTGCCCACGAAGGTCTCCACCATCTGACGCCCGATCCGCTTTACGGAGCCGCTGGCTTCCAGGGTCCCGACCAGGCCGCCGCAGCAGAGGTATTCCGCAAACTCGTCGTCATCGTGCGTGTCCTTGAGGTCAATGCGGTCGCGCATGCGGTGGCAGAACAGGACCGGGCAGGGCGGCATGTCGCGCAGGAAGCGGATCCACGCGAAATCCTCGGCCCAGGAAAGATAGATGGCGAGGACGTAATCCACCTTGGCGGCCGTGAAGGCGTCGACCGCCCTGCGCGCGTCCGCAGCCGTGAACACGATGCCAGGGAACACCACCTCGGCGATGGCGGACGCCTCTTTTTCCATCCAGGCAGCTTCCGCGCGCTTGCGGTCCAGATAACTGCCACGGGCGGTGCCTTCCCCGATCGCCGCGAAGCGCTCGGGTGAGATCAGCAGGAGGCCCATGCGCGGCCGGCGTGTCAGGTCAAGCATATTTCACACTCCTATAACGGCCCGGTCATCCCTTGACCGAGCCGATCATGACACCCTTGATGAAGTA
>DATHTQ010000033.1:0-2167 GCA_035463055.1 Candidatus Limnocylindria bacterium | reverse complement strand
CCTCCCGCGCCTCCTCCTTCCGCTGCGATGCGGTTTCCCTGCGGCGCACCACGGTGCCCAGCACCATGATGGCCAGGATCGGCGCCATCGCGACCATCGCGATGACCCCGAACCCATCCACCAAGACGTCCGCCGTCGGCGTGTTCGCCGCGGCGCCCTGGGCGAAGGCGAGTACGAACGTCGCGGTCACCGGGCCGGACGCGACCCCGCCCGCGTCGTACGCGATGCCGACGAACAGCGGGTCCGCGAGGAACGACAGCCCCGCCGCCAGCGCGTAGCCCGGCAGCAGGAAATGCCAGAGGCTGAGCGCGGGGACCATGATGCGCAGCATCGACCCCGCGATGGCCAGGCCCACGCCCAGCGACAGCGTCAGGCGGATGAGCCGGATGGGGATGCGCCCGCCCGTCGCGTCCTCGACCTGGTGCCCCAGCACGTGGACGGCGGGCTCCGCCAAGACGACGATCATGCCCAGCGCGAACCCGATGACGGGCAGCAGCCACGGGCGGGTGTCCGCGACGCCCAGGCCGACGACCCGGCCCATATCGATCATGCCCGCGTGCGCCCCGGCGAGGAACAGCGTCAGGCCGGCGACCGTGTAGACCAGGCCCGGGATGATGCGCCGCAACTCGCGCCCCGGCACCCGTGCCCGGAAGAAGTGCAGGGCGAAGAAGAGGATGACCAGCGGCGCCAGCGCGAGGACCGACTCGATGAACACCCGGGGAATCTCGCGCAGCATCGGCGCAAGGACGCCCGCCTGCGCCGCGTGCGCGGCGGGCTCGCCCTGGACGCCGCCCTGCCCCGTGAGAACGGCCAGCAGCATGACAGCCACGATGGGCCCAGCGCTCATCACGCCGACCATGCCGAAGGAGTCCTCCTCCGCGTGCCCGCCGCCCTTGATGCGCGACAGGCCCAGCGTGAACGCAAGCACGAACGGCGTCGTCAGCGCGCCGGTGGTCGCGCCCGAGGCGTCGAACGAGATGGCCAGGAACTCCTGCGACACCAGCAGCGACAGCCCGAGGATGGCGGCGTAGGCGATGGCCATGAACAGCGGGTAGGACGGCCTTCCGCCCAGCAGGCGCACCGAGCCCAGGGATATCATCAGCCCCACGCCCACCGACACCGCGTACACGATGGCCTGCGACGAGATGTCCCCGCCCGAGGCGTCCTGCGCCTGGCGGCCCCGGATGAGCAAATCCGGTTCCGCCACGGTGACCAGGAAGCCGATGAGGAAGGCGAACAGGACGATCTTCAGCAGCCGCGCGGAGGTGGCGACCTCGCGCGCCATGTAGTCCCCGATGGGGTGCATCGCGAGGTCCACCCCGACCAGGAATATGGACAGCCCCGCCAGCAGCATCGCGGTGCCCGCGAGGAAGCGCAGCAGCACGTCCCGTTCCACCGGGACCAGCGTGAACGCAAGGAGGGCAGCCAGCGCGGCCACCGGCGCCAGGGTGCGCAGCACCTCGGTGAACTTCTCCCGCAGCAGGCTCATGCCGGGCCCTGCCCGTCCGCCTTCGGGTCCTCATACAGGCCGATGGACCGGGTGACCGGCAGCGCGAACACCAGCCCCATGCCCGTGTGCTCCGTGCGCAGCGCCCCAGCCACCGCGGAGGCGACGGCGGCGGCGATGCCCTCGGGCACCACCATCATCACCAGGTCCTTCTGCGGCTCCCAGTTGAGCGGGAAGAAATAGTCCCTGGGCACGCCCGCGCCGTGGCCCTGCAGGATGGTGCCCCCGGCGGCCCCGGCGGCGCGCGCGGCCTTCATGCATTCGTGGCCCAGGCCGCGCTCGACCACCGCGGGCAGGCACGCCCAGTGGGCGTGCGCGGGGTGCTCCGGCGGCTGCCAATTCTCATCTTCGGGGTCGAACGGGCTGTAGGGCACCGAGAACGCGACGCCGCGGTAGCGCCTGTGCAGGGAGAACTCCCCCCGCAGCATCTCGTACGCCGCATCCTCCGCGTCCCCAGGCACCGCGAGCAGCACGACCTCCTTGAACGTCTGGCTGATGCCCAGCCATTCCAGCACCCTGGAACCCGCGGTCCCTTCGCCCAGCAGCACGGTGGCGCGGCGCGCGCCAGCCCTGCGCGCGGCGTGCAGCAGCGCTTCTGCCCTGCCGCGGGTGACGATGACGAATATGCACGAGCCAGCCGACACGCTTCCCTCACCCCGC
>DATHTQ010000032.1:0-2483 GCA_035463055.1 Candidatus Limnocylindria bacterium | reverse complement strand
CGGCATCCGCGTGGCGGTGGACGACTTCGGCACGGGGTACTCGTCGCTGGCGTACCTGCACCAGCTGCCGGTGGACACGCTCAAGATCGACCGCTCCTTCGTGCACAACCTGCACGCCGACGCCGCCCTGCGCGCGGTGGTGCAGACGGTGATCTCCCTTTCCGGCAGCCTGCGGCTGGAGACGGTGGCGGAGGGGGTGGAGACGGAGGAGGACGCGCGGGCGCTGCACGGGATGGGGTGCCGCGTGGCGCAGGGCTTTCTGTTCTCGCATCCCCTGCCGGCGGACGATGCGGGGCGGCTGCTGGCGGAGCTGGGGGCGGCGGCGGTTTAGGGGACAGGGTACAGGGAATAGGGAATAGAGCCTGTCCAATAAACCCGGAGCGGGTCGCGGGCGGTAGCTCTGCAGCATAGATTGGCGCGAGTCACGCGAGCCACTGTGATCTGCCGATGAGCTACAACTTCCGCGAGTACGACCAGGACCAGCTCCTCCTGATGCCTCCCTCGATCCAGGAGTGGGTGAAGGAGGATAGTTTCGCGCGCTTCCTTTCCGAGATCATAGAAGGAATGGATGCGCGCGGGCGGCTGGATGCGTTCTACGCACCGTACCGGGTGGATGGCTGGGGTGCAGCGGCGTTTCACCCGGTGATGCTGCTGAAGGTACTGCTGTACGCGTACACTAACGGGGTGACGAGCTCTCGCCGGATCGAGGCGATGCTGGAGGTAGACATCGCGTTCCGGTACCTCGCGGCGAACAATCAGCCCGACTTCCGGACGATCAACGGCTTTCGCACGACCCACCTGGAAGCGCTCCTCGAGGTGTTCGTGGACGTGCTGGAACTGTGCCGGGACGCGGGAATGGTGAAGCTGGGGCGAGTGGCGCTGG
The DNA here is from genome assembly GCA_035463055.1 of Candidatus Limnocylindria bacterium. Taxonomy (GTDB): domain Bacteria; phylum Bacillota; class Clostridia; order Christensenellales; family Aristaeellaceae; genus UBA6115. The sequence goes on along the minus strand of DATHTQ010000032.1, from coordinate 1,600 downwards.
ATGGGCACCGCGTGGCGGGTGATGCGTCGCTTTCGGAGAACCGCAAGCGGGAGCGGTTGGAGCAGCAGGTTCAGGAACTGCTGGACGAAGCGGCGTTGATCGATGCGCGGGAGAACCAGCAGCATGGGCCGGAGGCTCGCGGAGACGAACTGCCGTCGGGACTGAAGAATCCGCGCAAGCGGGCCGAGCATCTGCAGCGGGCACTGGACGAGTTGCAGAAGCGAGAGGCCGCGCTGCGCAAGGAGCAGGAAGAGCGGATCGCAGTGCGCGAGAAGGAGGAGCAGGAGGCCGGGCGGAAGAAGCCGGGCCGCAAGCCAAAGCCGGCGGCGGAGGTGAAGCTTCCGGAGGAGGCGCGGGTGAACCGCACCGACCCGGAAAGCCGCGTCATGAAGGGGCGCAACGGCCGGTATCTGCAGGGCTACAATGGCCAGGCGATGGTGGAGTGCGGAAGCCAGATCATCGTCGCGCAGCAGCTGACGAACGAAGAAGCCGACGTGAACCTGCTGGCGCCGATGCTGGAGCGGTGCGAGGAACAGGCGGGTGCGCGTCCTGAACAGGTGCTGGCAGACGCGGGCTACTGGTCGGAGGCAAACGGAGAACTGGACGGGCAGGGCGGGACCGATCTGCTGATTGCGACGGTGCACTGGGCGCGGGAGAATCCGGACCAGCACCCGCAGCGCGACCGGATGGAGGCAAAGCTGGAGAAGGAGGAAGGCAAGGCGGCATACGCGCAGCGAGGGAGCACCGCCGAGCCCGTGTTCGGACAGATGGTGACTCGGGGCCTGGAGCGGTTCCGCCTGCGCGGCAAGAAAAAGGCAGGGCTGGAGTGGTCGCTCTGGTGCACCACGCACAACCTGCTGAAGCTGTGGAGGCACGGTCGGAGCAGCCATGGGCGTAGTGCGCCCTGCACGGCCGCACTGGCTGCGTAAGACCCCAGGCAGCAGCGTTTTTCTGCCACTTCAGGGGATCAGACGCCGCGGGGCCGGAGGGCTGAAGCGAAACCACCCGGTCCGGTGCCTCCGACCGATGCCGCCAGCCCGCCCAGACGGTTTGTTGGACGGGCTCTATTCCCTATTCCCTATTCCCTATTCCCTGTAGCCGTTCAGTACGGGCTCGCATCGTAGTTATCGATCTGCGCGCGCTGCAGCTTGCCGCTGTAGTCCAGGTAGCAGACCTTGGTCTCCGAGTAGAACTCGTACACCTCCCAGCCGCCCTCGCGGTGGCCGTTCCCCGTCTGCTTCACTCCGCCGAAGGGCAGGTGCGCCTCGGCGCCGATGGTGGGCGCGTTGACGTAGGTGATGCCGTTGTCCAGGTCCTGGAAGGCCCGGAAGCTGGCCACCGCGTCGCGCGTGTAGATGGACGAGCTCAGCCCGTACTTCACCTCGTTGTTGATGCGGATCGCCTCGTCCAGCTCGCCGAAGCGGATCACCGAGAGCACCGGGCCGAAGATCTCCTCCGTCGCCATCCGCGAGCCGGGCTTGATGTCGGTGAAGATGGTCGGCTGGAAGAAGAAGCCGTCGTCCAGCCCGTCGCCGGCAGGCCGCTCGCCGCCCAGCGCCAGCGTGCCCTCCTGCTTTCCGATCTCCACGTACTGCTCCAC
>DATHTQ010000031.1:0-3626 GCA_035463055.1 Candidatus Limnocylindria bacterium | reverse complement strand
GCGAAAAAAACAGGGAGGCCCCGGCGGGGCGGCCTTGGCGGACCGCCGGGGACGCTCCCTGCCCGCGTATGTGGGATAGGAAACCGGGGCGGCTGTTACTTGAGGTTTTCCAGGTCCCTCAGCATCGTGCCCGCGAATTCGACCTGTTCGAGGTACTCCGTGGGGTAGCCGGGGAAGGTCATCCTGCCTTCACCGGTGATGACCCCGCCGTCGTAGTACCTGCCCATCAGGGTCCACAGGAAGTCCCACCAGCCGTTCTCGACTTTCTCCAGGTTGGAGTAGGTCCTCTCCGTCAGGTAGGCGACGGCCTTCGCCGGGTCCTCGTCATAGAGCCGGACGGCGATTTCCTCCAGGACGGGCTGCTCGGCGAAGAAGACGTCCTCATAGCTTGCCTTCTTCGCGCGGATCTCCGGGTACATCACGTTCCAGCGCAGCTGCGCGTAGTTGTTGACCGCGTTGAACGCCCACCACGCGCTGCCGTGGTCGAATTCCACCCGCCCGCCCTTGGTCCAGGGCTTGGGGATCTCGGTCACGCCGCAGTAGATGGGCACGTAGACCGTGGTGTCCGGCGCGTCCTCGCCGAACCACAGCACGCCGCCGACCGGGTCGGGCAGCCAATCGCGGCTCTGGGACACGAAGCTGTAGGAGCAGCGGGGGATGGCGACCGCCCTTTCCCACCCGAACTCGGCCTTGCCCTCGGGCTTCTGGCTGTTCACCAGGCCCCAGCGGTTCGGGTCGCCGAACGGCATGGAGGCCGGGTCCGTGGTCAGGTCGTACGGCGTCCCCTCCAGGTGGTCGCTGTAGATGGCCATGAGGTCGCGGACGCCGATCTTCTGGTCGGGTTTCACGGAGAACGGGTACGCGTTGTACGCGTTGATGACCGGGAATTCCTGCGAGGGCGCGAAGAGGTTCATCACGCGCCACTCGCGGCGGTTGTGCACGAACGTGCGGTTGGCGGGTTGCGGGTGGAAGATCTTCGCGAAGTTGAACGGCTCGCCTTCCTTCCACCAGCCCATCTCCCCGGGCAGCCTGGTGATGTCGCTGGAGAACATGAACGTCTCGGGGTCCTCGAAGTCCACGACGCCGATGCGCGCGGTGTTCGCGGCGACGAAGACCTCGTCGTCCGGGATGCGCTGCGCCACCCAGTGCGCGCCGGGCCGCCCGGAATCCGGCGACCAGAGCAGGCCGCCGCCCACGATCTCGAAGTACCAGAGCTCCTTCGTATCGCCGATGACGAGGCCCTCCCCGCCGTCGCCGTAGCCGTACTTCTCGGCGAGCTCGCCCATCACCCGGATGGCCTCCCGGGCGGTGGACGCGCGCTGCAGCGCGAACACCTCGAGGTTGGCGATGTAGAGCATGCCGTCGGGGCTCATGGCCTCGTCGCGCCCGGTCCAGGTATGCTCGCCGATCATGAGCTGCTTGTCGTTCATGAACGGGTAGCCGATGTGGAAGTACGTGTTGGTCTTCGCCACCTGCGGTATCTGGCCGGCCAGCCGCAGGGGAGTGTAGGGCCGGTTGGCGATGCACAGGTCCACGTAGACGTCCACCATCTCCCCCTCGGCGTGCTCGCCTCCGGGGACGATGCGCAGGGCGTTGTCGTACCACCCGTCGCACGTATGCGTGACCAGGACGGACCCGTCGGCGGAAGCGTCGCGGCCCACGCCCATCGGCGTGCAGGCGAGCGCCGTGGCAGCGGACAGGACAAGGGCGGCTGCGATGACGGTCCTCATTAATTGTCGGAAGCTCATCAGGGACCCTCCTTCGTATTCAGTTGTGGAGTTCGTGGCGGCCGGCGTATGCCGGCCGGGCGCGCGGCGGCCGTGCCCGTTGCTGCCCGGATGCCCCTCCTTCCCGCATGATATTCGGTTGCCCGGCCGCTTCTCTGGCCGCAATATAGGGCATATGCGTGCCCGTGTCAACACAACAGGGCGGAATGGCGGGCTGCCGGACAGGTTGTATGATAAATGAATGTTCTTTGTACCATTGCGCTGTCGGCTTCGGCGCGTCCCGCCACCTTCGCCCATATCTCCGGCTGCCGCTCCCCGTGCCGCCGGGGCGCGGTTTTTCCTTGAACGGCCCATGCCAATCCTGTATACTGTGCCACACGACGGAACCGGAAGGCGGTGTGCGGTGGTCAACCTCAAGCGCTTCATCGAGGAGCTGTCCTTAAGCGAGCTGTCCCCCTCCGCCAGGACGGAGATGGACATCCGCGCGGCCGAGCTCAACCGCCCCGGGCTGGAGCTGGTCGGCTATTTCGACCATTTCGCGTACGAGCGGCCCCAGGTCATGGGGAACGTCGAGATGGGCTACCTCGCCGCGCTGACGCCGTGGGAGCGCCAGGAGAAGCTGGAGCACTTCTTCTCCTACGACATCCCCTGCGTCATCCTCTGCCGCGGCCACCACATGCCCGAGGAGATGGAGCGCCTCGCGAAGGCGCGCGACCTGCCGGTGCTGGGGAGCACGATGACGACCAGCGGCTTCATCGTCTCCGCCATCACCTACCTGGGCCGCGTGCTCGCCCCCCGGGTCACGATGCACGCGGTGCTGGTGGACGTGTACGGCGTGGGCATCCTCATCACGGGGGATTCCGGGGTCGGCAAGAGCGAGGCGGCGCTGGAGCTCATCAAGCGCGGGCACCAATTGGTGGCCGACGACGTGGTGGAGATCACCCGGGTCAACGAGAGCCGCCTGGTGGGCGAGTCGCCGGAGACCGTCCGGCACTTCATGGAGATCCGCGGCATCGGCATCATCGACATCCGGCAGATGTTCGGCATCGGCTCGGTGCTGCTGACCAAGTCCATCGACCTGGAGATCCACCTGGAGCCCTGGAACGAGCACAAGGAATACGAGCGCCTGGGGCTGGACGAGCAGTACGCCGACGTCATGGGCGTCAAGCTGCCCAGCCTGACCCTGCCGGTCAAGCCCGGGCGCAACCTGGCCATCATCATCGAGGTCGCCGCGCGCAACCTGAGCCTGCGAAAACTGGGATATTCCGCCGCGCGGGAGCTGGACAAGCGCCTCAGCGACATGATGCGGCACTAAGGCGGGGAGAGAATGCACTTCATCGGCATCGACCTGGGCGGCACCAAGATCGCCGCCGGGGTCACGGACCAGGACGGGACCATCATCGCCCAGGCGCAGGAGGAGACCGGAGCCGGGCGCCCCTACCCCGAGGTCGTGCGCGACATGGCGCACTGCGCGCGGGAGGCCATGCGCAGGGCCGGCGTCTCCGAGGACGGCGTGGCTGCCATCGGCGTGGGCATCCCCGGCATCGCGGACAACGCGGCGGGGCGCGTCATCTTCTGCACCAACCTGGGCTGGCGCGACGTGCCGCTTCGGGACGAGATGCGCAAGTACATCGACAAGCCCCTGTTCATGGACAACGACGCGACGGTGGCGGGGTTCGCCGAGTCGGTCGCGGGCGTGAGCCGCGGGGCATCCTCCAGCGTGTTCCTGACGCTGGGCACCGGCGTGGGCGGCGGCATCGTCATCGGCGGCAAGCCCTGGACGGGCGCCAACGGCGTCGCCAGCGAACTGGGACACCTGACCCTCAAGATGGGGGGCGAACCCTGCACCTGCGGCAAGCGCGGCTGCCTGGAACGCTACTGTTCCGCCACGGCGCTCAT
>DATHTQ010000030.1:0-4547 GCA_035463055.1 Candidatus Limnocylindria bacterium | reverse complement strand
GACCGTGGTGAGCATGGGCCCCCCGGCGGCGGAAAAGGCGCTGCGCGAAGCCCTGGCGATGGGCTGCGACGACGCGGCGCTGCTGACCGACCGCGCATTCGCCGGGGCGGACACCTGGGCGACCGCCAACGTCCTCGCGGCCGCGATACGCCGCATGGGCGCGTACGACCTCATCGTCTGCGGCGAGCGCGCCACCGACGGCGACACCGCGCAGGTGGGGCCTGAGCTCGCCGCCGCGCTGGACGCGCCGCTGGCGACCTACGTGTCGCATATCGAAAGCGTGTCGCCCGATGCAGGTGAAATCACCGTCCGCCGGATGACCGACTTCGGCTCCGAGCGGCTGGCGCTGCCCCTGCCCGCGCTGCTGACGGTGGTCAAGGAGGCGGCGTTCCCGCGGCTGCCGACGCTGCGCGGCAAGCAGCGCGCGCGCAGCGCCCCGCTGACGGTGTGGGGCGCGCAGGATTTGGGCCTGGAGGCGCAGGACACGGGCCTGAAAGGCTCGCCCACGCGGGTCGTGAAGATCGAGTCGCCCCGGGTGACCCGCGGGGGGACCGTGCTGCGCGTGACCGACGAGCGGAGCCTGGACGACGCGGTGGAGCAACTGGCGGCGTTCCTCAGGGAAAGGGGCATCGTATGAGCGGGGGCGTGTGGACCGTGGCCGAGGCGCGCGGCGGCAAGCTGCGCGCGGTGTCGTATGAACTGCTCACCCGCGGGCGCGCGCTGGCGGACAGCCTGGGCGCGGCGCTCACGGCGGTGCTCATCGGCGGGCCTGTCGATGATGATGAACTGCTGGGACTTATCCATTCGGGCGCGGACCGCGTGCTGGCGTACACCGACGAGGCATTGGAGGCGTTCAACGCCGAGACCTGCAGCAACGTCCTCTGCGCGCTCGTGCGCGAAAGAAAGCCGGACATCGTGCTCGCCGCCGCGACGGTCAACGGCAGGACGCTTTTGCCCCACGCCGCGATGCGCCTGCGCACCGGCCTCACCGCGGACTGCACGGGCCTCGCCATCGACGAGAAGACCGGCGGCCTGCTGCAGACCCGGCCCGCCATCGGCGGCAACATCATGGCGACCATCGTGACCCCCTCCCACCGCCCGCAGATGGCGACGGTGCGGCCCAAGTCCACCCGCCCGCCCAGGCCGGACCCGGCGCGGGAGGGCGAAATCGAGCGCGTGCCGCTGGACAGGTCGCTTCTGGACACGCGGGTGAGGAAACTCGATGAGACCGTGGACGAAGGGGAGGACGCCAACATCCAGGAGGCGGACGTCGTCGTCGCCGGCGGCAGGGGCATGAAGAAGGGCGGCGCCTTCGCGATGCTGCACGGGCTCGCCCGCCGCCTGGGCGGCGCGGTCGGCGCCTCGCGCGACGCGGTGGACCGGGGCTGGGCGGAGTACCCGCGGCAGGTGGGCCTGTCCGGCAAGACGGTCACGCCCAAGCTGTACATCGCGGCGGGCATCTCCGGCTCGGTGCAGCACCTGGCGGGCATGAAGACGGCGGAGACCATCGTCGCCATCAATTCCGACCCCGACGCCGCCATCTTCCGCGTGGCGGACTTCGGCATCGTGGGCGACCTGTTCCGCGTGCTGCCCGCGCTGGACGAGAAGCTATCGGAGGCGGGCAAATGAAATACGGCAGGATAACGCCCCAAATCCTGGAGGAACTGAAAGCCATCGCGGGGGCGCGCAACGTGACCGCGGACGAGGAGAAGATGCGCCCCTACTCCCACGACGAGACGCCCGAGGAGCAGTTCGGCGCGATGCCGGAGGCGGTGGTCACGCCGACGGAGACCGCGCAGGTCGCGGCCGTCATGAAGCTCGCCAACAGGTACCTCATCCCCGTCACCCCCCGGGGCGCGGGCAGCGGGCTGTCCGGCGGCGCCATCCCTGTGCACGGGGGCATCCTGCTGTCGCTGGAGAAGATGAACCGCGTGCTGGAGTTCGACTTCGCCAACATGGCGGTCGTCGTGGAGGCGGGCCTCATCACCAACGAGATCAACGCCGTCGCCGCGCCAAAGGGGCTGTTCTTCGCGGGGTATCCCATGAGCCTGGAGTCCTGCTGCGTGGGCGGCAACATCGCGGAGAACGCCGGGGGCGGCAAGGCGGTCAAGTACGGCGTCACGGGGCAGTACGTGCTGGGGATGGAGCTCGTCACGCCCGAGGGCGACGTGGTGGAGCTGGGCGGCAGGAACGTCAAGGACGTGACCGGCTACGACCTCAAGCGCCTCATCATCGGCAGCGAGGGCACGCTGGGCATCGTTACGAAGGCGACCATCAGGCTCTCCCCCATGCCCAAGCACAGGTGCGACCTGCTGGTGCTGTACGCGGACGTCAGGACAGCCATCGCCGCGGTGCCGCTCATCTTCTCCCAGGCGGGCATCACGCCGACCTCCATCGAGTTCATGGACCGCCTCAGCGCCCGCACCGCCTGCGAGTACCTGGGCGAGCGTCTGCCCTATGAGCAGGCGGGCGCGATGCTGCTCATCGAGACCGACGGCGTGGACCATGCCCAGGTGGACGCGGACGCCGAGGCCATCGGCGAGCTGCTCATGAAGAACGGCGCCCTGGAGGTGTACGTCGCCGACAACCACACCACCCAGGAGCGCGTGTGGGCGGTGCGCCGCAGCATCGCAGAGGCGTTCAAGGCCGTCTCCCCCCACCAGAGCCTGGAGGACATCGTGGTCCCCATCGGCCGCATCCCGGACCTCATCCCCACCGTGGAGTCAATCAGCGCGCGCTACGGCATCTCCATGCCCACCTACGGCCACGCGGGCGACGGGAACCTGCACACCACCCTCGTCAAGGACCCGGCGTGGACGATGGAGCGGTGGTACGAGACCGAGGACAGGATATTGGAAGAACTCTATGAGGCGGTGAAGTCCCTGGGCGGGCGCATCTCCGGCGAGCACGGCATCGGCATCAAGCGCAAGAAGCACCTCGCCCGCATCATGGACCCGGTGGAGCTCAAGCTCATGCGCGCGGTCAAGCGGGCGCTGGACCCCAACAACATCATGAACCCCGGCAAGATGTTCGACCTGGAGGACGCCTGAGGGGGAGCGTCCCCCGCAAACACAATTTGTACAAAGGCGGCCAGGGGGGCGGGCCGCGGGTATAATCCGCCTAAGCGTAACGCTTAATACGTTTTGGGGGTTTTTGCCATGAAGAAACTCGCTGCTCTCCTCCTCTCCCTCGTGATGGCGCTCGGGATGGTCTCCGCGGCCGGCGCGGAGGGCGAAGCCCAGGTGTTCTGGTATACCTTCGGCGACGTCTACCTCTCCAGCGTGCGCGCGGCCCTGGACGCCGCCTTCACCGAGCGGGGCGTGCCCTTCGTCAACAACGACGCCAACGGCAGCCAGACCACGCAGCTTGACCAGATCAACACCGCGCTGACCGGCAACCCCGGCGCGCTGGTCGTCAACCTGGTCGAGTCCGGCGCGGACGGCATCGCCCGCAACATCGTGGACTCCGCGAAGAACGCCGGCGTGCCCGTCGTGTTCTTCAACCGCGCCATCTCGCAGGACGAGGCCGTCGCCGAGGAAATCATCTCCGGCCACGGCAACGCCGCGTTCGTCGGCACCAACTACGAGGAAGCCGGCATCATGCAGGGCAAGATGATCGGCGAATACCTGGTCGAGAACTACGACGAGGTGGACCTCAACGGCGACGGCGTCATCACCTACGTGATGTTCAAGGGCGACGAGACCAACCTGGAGGCCATCGCCCGCACCCGCTACGGCGTGGAGGACGCCAACAAGGTCCTCGTGGCCGCCGGGAAGCCGGAGCTCAAGTTCTACGACGAGGGCAACGCCAGCCGCTACCTCGTGGACCAGAACGGCCAGTGGTCCAACAGCGCGTCCTTCGAGTACATGACGACCATCCTCTCCCAGTACAACATGGCGAACAACAACATGGTCGAGCTGGTCATCGCCAACAACGACGACATGGCGCTGGGCGCGGTCAACGCCCTCTCCAACGTCGGCTACAACAACGGGCAGGAAGGCGCCCCGGTCATCCCGGTGTTCGGCGTGGACGCCACCGCCACCGCCCAGGACCTCATCCGCGGCGGCCGCATGACCGGCACCATCAAGCAGGACGCCGAGGGCATGGCGGACGCCATCGCCTCCATCGTCAAGAACCTGCTGGACAAGAACGCCGCCTTCGACAACCTCAGCGACACCTACGTGCGCGGCGGGGAGTGGAAGGTGACCATCCCGTACGCGGTGTATACGGGGGACGAGTAATACCATAGTGCAGAGTGCTGAGGGCAGAATGCCGCCGCCCGCTGTGCGGGATGAAGGTGGCATGACAGCCCAATGAGCAAAGGAGTATGACGAGCGGAAGCGAAGTCAGACGACTATTGCGAATTGAGAGGGCATGAGGCAGGCAAGGGGCGGGGGGCGGAAGCCTCCCGCCTTTTCATATGGGGGAGCCGGGCGGCATCCGCCCTCCCTTGAATCCCGCCCCGGGTTGGGGCATAATGTCTGCCGTACACCAAGGGGAGCCAGGCATCGCAAACGAGGAAGGGTGGCCGGATGGAGCATCAGCCC
>DATHTQ010000029.1:0-5501 GCA_035463055.1 Candidatus Limnocylindria bacterium | reverse complement strand
GTTCGCTTCGGGGCGAGGCTGTCCGGGCTCATGTTCGAATCGGGCGCGCTCCGGGGCGTGCGCTGGGAGGAAGCCGGCACGCAGGAGGAACATGCCTGCGACGCCGTCATCCTTGCCGTCGGCCATTCGGCGAGGGACACGCAGCGCATGCTGCTGGACAGCGGCCTCTCCCTCACGCCCAAGCCGTTCTCGGTGGGCCTTCGCATCGAGCACCCCCAGGCGATGGTGGACGAGGCCCAATACGGCGCGTTCGCCCGCACCGGCCTGCTGCCCCCTGCGGAATACCACCTCGCGGCCAAGGGCAGGGACGGGCGCGGGGTGTACACGTTCTGCATGTGCCCGGGCGGGAGGGTCATGCCCGCCGCGAGCGAGGAGGGGGGCGTCTGCGTCAACGGGATGAGCGCGTCCCGGCGCGACGGCCCCAACGCCAACGCCGCCGTGCTGGTGGAAGTGAACCCCGGGGACTACATGCAGGGGGATGACCCCCTCTCGGGCTTCGCGTTCCAGCGTGCGTTGGAGCAGAAGGCGTACGCGCTGGGCGGGGGCGGCTACAGGGCGCCGTTCCAGCTCGTCTCGGACTTCCTGCAGGGCGTCCCATCCTCCGCCGTCGGGTCCGTCGTGCCGTCGTACCGCCCGGGCGTCACTGGGGCAGACCTCGCGGGCTGCCTGCCGGACTTCGCGGTGTATGGCATCCGCGAGGGCATCCGCGCGTTCGACCGGCGGCTGAGGGGCTTCGCGCTTTCGGACGCGGTGCTCACCGGCGTGGAGACCCGCTCCTCCTGTCCTGTGCAGGCATCACGGGACGCGCGGTACCGCTCCAACCTGCCCGGCGTGTACCCGGCCGGGGAAGGCGCGGGCCGGGCGGGGGGCATCACGTCGGCGGCGGTGGACGGCCTGCGCTGCGCGATGGCACTTTTGGAAAACGCGGAGCAGGGCGCGATTTGACCCGCCGGGGGTATACTCATTCCACGTCACGTCATGTATAATATGTTGGTTATCATCTGCCAGGGTCGGAATGCAGCGCGTTGAGGGGAGCCCGGGAATTCGATTGGCGCAGGCACGGGGCACGGGGCGGCGAATCCATGAGGCGGCTTACCGGACGGCGCGTTTTTTGCTTGTGCCATTCTTTAAGCAATACCTGCGCGTGGAGGCCGACCCGCAGCCATCCCTGCCCGCGCCGTACGTCGTCGTCGCCAACCACGTGACCGAGCTGGATTTCTTCTTTGCCGCGGCGGTCTTCCGGGCGCCGATGACGTTCGTGGCCGGCGAGGCGCTGCTGCGCGTGAAAATCCTCGGGTGGCTGCTGACCCGCGTGTTCGGCTGCATCGTCAAGCAGAAGGGCGCCGCGGACGCGCGCACCACGATGGGCATGCTGCGCAGGCTGCGGGAAGGACGCAATGTGTGCCTGTTCGCGGAGGGCAACACCACGTTCGACGGCAGGACGAACCCCATCCCCGAGGCGACGGGCGCCATGCTGCGCGCGGTGGGCGCGGGGCTGGTCACATGCCGAATCGAGGGCGGCTACTTCACGATGCCGCGCTGGGGCAAGGGCATCCGCCGCGGCAGGACCGCGGTCCGCGTGGCCGGGACCTACACGCGCGAGCAGCTCCAGGCGATGGGCACGGAGGACATCAACGCCCTCTTGCAGCGCGACCTGCGGGAAGACGCCTACGATCGGCAGGGGCGGGATATGACGCCATTCCGGGGCAAGAACCCCGCCGGGGGCATCGGCCGCGTGCTGTACCTTTGCCCGAAGTGCAAGGGCCAGTCCACGCTGTCCGGGGAGGGGGACCTCGTCACCTGCTCCGCCTGCGGCGTCCTGGCCCGTTACACGGAATATGGGACATTCGAGGGGGACAAGCCCTTCCACGGCATCCGCGAGTGGGCTGACTGGCAGAAGGAAGAACTGAGGCGGCTGGCGGGAGAACCGGGCGCGGAGGCCGTCCTGCGGGACGCGGCGCAGAGGCTTTCCGTGCACGGCGCGGACGGGGAGCTGACGCCCGTGGCCGAAGGGACGATGGAAATGGGCCGGGGTTCCCTGCGCGTCGGGGGGTTCGCGGCGCCGCTCCCCGACATCGTCGGCCTGGAGGTGTACCGCAGGAACACGCTGCAATTCACCCTGAAGGACGGCAGGCATTTCGAGGCCGTCCCTAGCGAAGGTTTCAACGCCCTCAAGTACCGGGACCTGTATCGCATACTGAAAGGACTGGCGGGCTGACATGGACTTCACCACGGAACATTTCCGGCTCTGGTCGCCCTTCATCTGGAGCGGCATCATCGCGGGGCTGCTGCTCTTTTCGCATTTCCTTACGCGCAAGGTCGCAGTCATCCGCAAAAGCCTCATCCCCGTCGCAGCGCTCTCCGGGTTCATCCTGCTGGCGCTGCGTTCGCTCAGCGTCCTGAGGACGTCCGCGGAGATCCTCGAGACGCTGACGTACCACGGCATCTCGCTGGGCTTCATCGCGCTGGCGCTGCGCACCCGCAAGGCGGAGACCGGGGGCATGTTCGCGTTCAAGTCAGGCGCGCTGATCGTGTCCACCTACCTCCTGCAGGGCATCATCGGGCTCATCATATCGGCGTCCCTCTTCTATACGTTCATGCCCGGCCTGTTCCCCGCCTCCGGGATCCTTTTGCCCATGGCGTACGGCCAGGGGCCCGGGCAGGCCAGCAACGTCGGCGCAACCTACCAGAACCTAGGGTTCCTGGGCGGCAGGTCGTTCGGCCTGTCCCTGGCCGCCGCGGGATACCTGACCGCCTGCGTCGTGGGCATCTGGTTCACGCGAAGGACACTTAAGCAGCGCGGCCTCCAGCGCACGGAGCCGGAGCCGCTTTCCGGGTCGGTGATGACCGAGACCTTCCAGGAGCCGGACGAAGTCCCGCTGTCCGAGTCGGTGGACCGCCTGTCCATCCAGATCGCGCTCATCCTGGTGACCTACCTCGCCACCTACCTGGTCACCCTCGGGGCAACGTCCGGGCTGCAGGCCGTGCTGCCGGGCCTCGCCCGCACGCTCAACCCGCTGCTGTGGGGCTTCAACTTCATCACCGGCTCCCTCATCGCGATGCTCACGCGCGGCATCCTGAGCATGCTGCGCAAAAAGGGCGTGATGCACCGGCAGTACCAGAACAACTACCTGCTCAACCGCATCTCCGGCCTCGCATTCGACGTGATGATCGTCGCAGGCATCGCCTCCATCAACATCCTGGACATGCGCGGGCTGTGGGTGCCGTTCCTGCTGATGGCCGTGCTGGGCGGCGCGGGCACGTATTACTACCTCAGGTACGTCGTGCCGCGCGTGACGCCGGGCTACGCGGACGAAAGCTTCATCGCGCTGTACGGCATGCTCTGCGGCACCATCAGCTCGGGCATCCTGCCGCTGCGCCAGATCGACCCGGAGTTCAGGACCCCGGCCGCGGACCAGCTGGTCGCCGGCAGCGGCACCGCCATCGTGTTCGGCGCGCCGATGCTCATCCTCATCGGCCTGGCGCCGGTCAGCCAGCCGCTGCTGTTCGTGACCATCCTGCTCTGCGCGGCCTACATGGCGGCGCTGGTCTGGTTCCTGGTCGGGAGGCGCCGCAAGGCCGCCGCGAAGGCTGCATCCAAATAACACGGGAGGCTATATCTATGTTATTGATCAAGGGCGCGCGGGTCCATGACGGGATCCGCCGGGATTCCTATGCCGCGGACATCCTCATCGAAGGAAGCGTCATCAAGGCCGTCGGGCCGGACCTCCAAGCGCAGGGCGCGGAGGTGTTCGACGCGCACGGGCTCACGGCCTACCCGGGATTCGTGGACGCGCACACCCACCTGGGCCTGGACGGCTATGGCATCGGGTATGAGGGCGCGGACTACAACGAGCTCAACGACATCGTGACCCCGCACCTGCGCGGCATCGATGGGTTCAAGCCTAACCAGCCCAGCCTGCTGCACGCCGCGCGCGCGGGCGTGACCACCGTCTGCACGGGCCCCGGCAGCGCCAACGTGCTGGGCGGCACGTTCACGGCCGTCAAGACCGTGGGCATCCGCGCGGAGGACATGGTCGTGCGCATGGAGACCGCGATGAAGTGCGCCTTCGGCGAGAACCCCAAGCGCGTCTACCGCGAGAAGGGCGACTCCAGCCGCATGACGACCGCCGCGAAGCTGCGCGAGATGCTGTTCAAGGCGCGCGAATACGATGCGAAGAAGAAGCTGGGCGAACAGGACGAGAGCAAGATGCCGGCCTTCGATATCAAGCTGGAGGCGCTGCTGCCCGTCATCCGACGCGAGATGCCCCTCAAGGCGCACGCCCACGCTACGGAGGACATTTTCACGGCGCTGCGCATCGCCCGCGAGTTCAACCTCCTCATCACGCTGGAGCACGTGACCGAGGGCCACCTCATCGCCGATGAGCTCGCTCGCGAGGGCGTGCCGCTGGCCATCGGGCCTTCGATGACCACGGCCAGCAAGTTCGAGCTGCGCAACCGCACCTTCGAGACCCCGGGCATCCTCGCCAAGGCGGGCTGCAAGGTCGCCATCATCACCGACGCGCCGGTCATCCCCCAGGAATACCTCACGCTGTGCGCGGCGCTGGCGATCAAGTCCGGCATGGACCCGTTCCAGGCGCTGCAGTCCATCACCATCAACGCCGCCCTGCACGCGGGCGTCGCGGACCGGGTCGGCTCGCTGGAGGCCGGCAAGGACGCCGACGTCGTGCTGATGAGCGGGGACTGCTTCGACATCGCCTCCCGGGTGGAGCGGGTGTACGTCCGGGGCAAGGCCGTGGAATAATAAGCATCTGACCGGCACAGCGAAGCCGCCGCCCCGGAATGGGGCGGCGGCTCTCATATTCCGATTTCCCGGGCGTTCGTCCGCCTTACACCAGCCCCTGCGCCATCATCGCGTCGGCGACCTTGAGGAAGCCGGCGATGTTGGCTCCCATGACGTAGTTCTGCGGCTCGCCGTAGGCCTCGGCGGTACGGCTGATGTTCCAGAAGATGCCGGTCATGATGTCCTTGAGCCGCGCGTCCACCTCGTCGAAGCTCCAGCTTTGCCGGATGCTGTTCTGGCTCATCTCCAGCGCGCTCACCGCGACGCCGCCCGCGTTGGCTGCCTTGCCGGAGGCGAACAGCACCCCCGCGTCCAGGAAGGCCTTGGTCGCCTCCAGCGTCGCGGGCATGTTCGCGCCCTCGGCCACCGCGACGACGCCGTTTGCGATCAGCTGCCTGGCGTGCCCCTCGTCCAGCTCGTTCTGGGTGGCGCAGGGCAGGGCCAGCTGGCACGGCACACCCCAGATGTTGCCGGAGCCGGGGTGGTATTCCCCGCCGCCCGCCCTTTCGGGGTAGGCGCTGATGGGGCCGCGCTCCGCGCCCTTGATCTGCTCGATGACCCTGAGGTCAATACCCCGCTCGTCGAGGATGTAGCCCTGCGAGTCGCTCATCGCGACCACCTTCGCGCCCATCTGCGCCGCCTTCTCGGCGGCGTACAACGCGACGTTGCCGGAGCCGGAGACGACCGTCCGCATCCC
>DATHTQ010000028.1:0-2316 GCA_035463055.1 Candidatus Limnocylindria bacterium | reverse complement strand
CCAGGCATGCCGTTTCTACTGTGGACAGCCCTATCGCGGCTCCCCAGGCGATGCCCGCCGTCATCGCATCGCCGGCGCCCGTTTCGCTGGCGGTCAGGACGGCATGGACCGGGACGCGTCCCTGTGTGGTCCCATCCGCCCAGTACACGCCCTCCGGACCCAGAGAGATGAATACCCGCCGCACGCCCATGCCCAGCAGGCGGGCGGCGGCACCCTCCGCGTCTTCCCGTCCCGTCATCGCAAGCGCTTCCAGCAGGTTGGGCTTGACAGCATGGAGGCGGGGGAGGATTCGGGAAAGCCTTGGGGCCTTGGCCGCGCTCACCGGGTCGGCGACCAGAGGGCAGCGCAGGATGTGCGCGGCCTTCACAAGGGTGTCCTCGCGCAGGTTCGCGTCCAGCACGCAGGCGTCAAATGAGGAAAGCTCTCCCGCCATCCCCTCCAGGCATTCCGGGGTGATGGCCTCCAGCGCTGCCATGTCGTTCACCGCGGCGCGCATCCTGCCGTCGCGGCTGTGGATGGCGACGTACGCGGGGGAAGGGCCGGGCACCGTGAGCGACAGCGACAGGCCGATGCCCAGCGCCGCGCAGGACGCGCGCAGGGTATTCGAATTGCCGTCGGTGCCGAGGGCGGTCAGCAGTTCGACCCGCGCGCCGTGCGCGGCGAGCGCGGCGGCGACGTTGCGGCCCACGCCGCCGGGGCGCAGGGCGAGGCGGCCGGGCACGGAGTCGCCCTCGCGGTACTCCCCTTCGCAGGTCGCAAGCACGTCGGCGTTCATGCCGCCGATGACAAGCACGCGCGGCGAAGCCTTCATCGCGTTCACTCCGCCGGAAGGCGGTCAAGGATGAGCATGCAGTCCCCGAAGCTGAAGAACCGGTATTCGTTGCGCACGGCCTCGCCATACGCGGCCAGAGCGTTCTCACGGCCCATGAAGGCCGACACCAGCATCAGCAGCGTGCTCTGGGGCAGGTGGAAGTTGGTCAGAAGGGCGTCCGCCGCCTTGAACCTGTACCCGGGCGTGATGAAGATGCCGGTCATGCCGCTGCCCGGATGGACGCGCCCCGCCTCGTCCGTGACCGTTTCCAGCGTTCGCACAGCCGTCGTCCCGACGCACACGATGCGCCCCCCGGCAGCCCGGGCGCGGTTGAGCGCGTCCGCGGCCTCCTCGCTCACCTCATACCATTCCTCGTGCATCTCGTGGTCCTCGACGGCCTCCGCCTTGACGGGCCGGAACGTTCCGAGGCCGACGTGCAGCAGCAGCGTCACCACCGCCACGCCCATGGCGCGCAGGGTGTCGAGGGTCTGTTCGGTGAAGTGCAGGCCCGCGGTGGGCGCGGCGGCGCTGCCCTCCTCCCGCGCGTACACGGTCTGGTAGCGGGCCTTGTCCCGCAGCTGCGCGTGGATGTACGGCGGCAGCGGCATGCGCCCCAGCTCATCCAGCAGCGCCTCGAACACGCCCTCGAACGAAAAACGGACGACCCTGCCGCCGAAGGAGGTGCTGCCCTGCACCTCGCAGGAGAGACGGCCGTCCCCGAAGCGGACAATGCTGCCCTCGCGCAGCCTGCGCCCCGGCCGGACCAGCGCCTCCCAGCGCTCGTTGTCCAGCCGGCGCAGCAGCAGTACCTCGCACGGGATGCCGGTGTCCGCCTTGACGCCGAGCAGCCGAGCCGGGATGACCTTGCTGCGGTTGAGCACCAGCGCGTCCCCGGGGCGCAGGAAACCGGGAAGGTCCCGGAAGGCGCGGTGCAGCACAGGTCCTCCCTCGCGGGTGCAGACCAGCATGCGCGAGGCGTCCCGCGGCTCAATCGGCGTCTGCGCGATCAGGCGCCTGGGCAGGGCGTAATCGAAGTCACTGGTCTTCATCGAGGAAATCCAGCTGCGTGTCGGCGGGCGCGGCGGCCGCGGTGAAGGGGCGGCCCAGGTGCTCGTAGGCGCGCTGCGTTGCGAGCCTTCCCCGCGGCGTGCGCTGGATGAACCCCAGCTGCAGCAGGAACGGCTCGTACACGTCCTCGATGGTCAGCGCGTCCTCTCCGGTGGACGCGGCCAGCGTGTCCAGCCCCACCGGGCCGCCGCCGAACTTGTCGATCATGCACAGCAGCACCGTGCGGTCCACCTTGTCCAGCCCCAGCCCGTCCACTTCCATGAGGTTGAGCCCCTCGTGGGCGACCTCCCGGGTGATGCGCCCGTCGGCCTTGATCTGCGCGTAGTCGCGCACGCGCTTGAGCATCCGGTTTGCGATGCGCGGGGTGCCTCTGCTGCGCCGGGCGATCTCCACGATGCCCTCCTCGTCCGCGGGCATGCCCAGGATGGCGGAGGAGC
>DATHTQ010000027.1:0-2180 GCA_035463055.1 Candidatus Limnocylindria bacterium | reverse complement strand
GGAGCGTACATCAAGGCGTCCGACGATGCGGAGGCAGCGGACGCAGGAGGGGAACCCTTCAGCGCATCCAGGGCCGCGGACGCCTTCAACAACTCCTTCATTACGGCATTCGCAGGCGTCACGGCGAAGGTGGGCGAACTGAAAACCAGCAAGTACAAGGTCATCACGGCATGTGCCTACGCGACGAACTCATGGGAGAACTATAACGGGGGCCATTTCACACGGGGCATCGTGAACGGTGCGGTTCTCAGCGCGGGGAGGATGCCGGCCGATGCGAACAGGAACTCCGTCGTAACCCAGCAGGAAGCGTACGTGTCCGCCAGGAACTACTGCGACACCATCAACAATGCGAGTTACACCATACCCTCATGGGACCTGAAGGTTCAGGTCTACCCGGCCAACAGCACATTCTCTTTTTTCCAGCGCTGAGACGAGCCGCCGTTTCCCGGGCGCCGCATTCGGCCTGGATGCGGCAAGGCGTCCGATGCGCCCCGGCGATCGCCGGGGCGCTGCTGCGCGCACCGTCGAAAATGCTGAAATATCGACAGGAGGCTGCAAGCGGGCATTTGCGTGCGGACTGCCGGGTATATTGTGCGCAAGTGCGTTTGATTCCGGAATATCCGCGGAACGAACAAGTGCGCTTTTATGCATACTTTGGCCTGTTCCCTAACACCGCGCATAGGAGGTCCCCATGAAATTGTCACGCGCCCTTGCCGGCCTGCTGTGCCTTGTGCTGCTCCTGGGCCTCATGCCTGCGATGCCGGGGAATGCGGCTGCCGCGGCGGCCGCCGAGACGCCGGCCCGGGGGAGCGGCTTCGACAACCCGCTGCCCATGAAGCTGGGGCGGCGGGCGACCGGGATGATTTCCCGGGAACTCCCCGTCGTGTACTACGAGGTGTCTATTCCTGCCTACGGCCGGTACACGCTGGTATCCGGCGGGCTGGAGGTCAAGGTCCGGCTGTACCGTCAGGACAGGACGTGGGTCAAGACGTTCCTTCCTGAAATGCCGGACGGCGGCGGCAGCGTGAAGCTGGTCGACGAGGAGTTCACGGTCTCGAAGAAGGGGACGTACTACCTCGCCGTGGAGGCTTCCGGCGTGAAGAAGGCCGGTTCCTTCACCCTCACCCTCAGCGCGGCATCGGGGGACGCGACGCCCGCGCCCGCAACCCCGGCCCCCACCCCGCGGCCGACCCCCAGCCCGACGCCGATGGCTGGCGGCAAGCAGCCGGGCGCCGTCCTTCCCGACCCGAAAGGCGCGCTGGCGCAATCCGGGAAAGGCCTCGGAACCCTGAAGGCATCCAACGTCATCCGCAAGGCGGGCATGGCGTGGCCCGAGAGCGCGCACCCCTATGAGAACGACACCGACCAGGTCTGGTATTATTCGGACGAGCTGCCCTTCACCACCGGGTACCGCATCACGTTCTCCGCCGACACCCAGCTCGAGCCCTATTTCGACCGGCTGTATTTCTATGACGAGAACAACGTCCAGCTCGCCTTCAGCGACGGGACGACCACCTACAGCTACTTCACAGGGACGCAGCTCGCGGGAAAGACGCTCGCGATATACCACCCGGCGTTCTACATCCGGCTGGTGACCGACTACTCGTCCACGTACTACGGTTTCCGCATCACCGCGCTGACCAGGACCGCGGCCACTGCGGCCATCCATTCCGTCAACCAGACCAACATCAACACGGTGCGGGTGGAATGGGGCGCGGTGCCGGGGGCTGCGGGGTACGCGCTGTACAGGAGCGCCACGTCCTCAGGCCTGGGGTACTCCCTCCTGAGGTACACGACCGTGCCCTATGCCACGGTCACAGGCCTGCTCTCCGGCAGCAGGTACTATTTCAAGGTGCGCCCGTTCGTGAACAGCGCGGAAGGCAAGGTGCTTGGCGCGTATTCCCCGTACAAGCCCATCACGATGCTCGCCAGGGCGGCCATCACCGCCATCGTCCAGGCGCCGGGCAACGCGGCCAGGCTGACGTGGGGCGCGGTGGTGGAGGCGGAGGGGTACACCGTCTACAGGTCGCGGACGTCCACGGGAACATACACGGCAATCGGCTCCACCACGGCCAGGTCGTTCACGGACGCGGGCCTGTCGTCTGGCAGGTATTTCTACAAGGTCGCCGCATACCGCATGAACGGCGGCGTGAAGGTGCACGGACTCCAGTCGGCCGTGA
>DATHTQ010000026.1:0-5120 GCA_035463055.1 Candidatus Limnocylindria bacterium | reverse complement strand
TGCAGGAGCTCATCCCCGCATTGCGCACCGCCGGGGTCAGCGCGGGCGTGGGCAACTCCTCCCGCAGCATCCACCCGGACCTGGCGGTCGAACTGATACGGGACGCGGTGCGCGAGGCGTGCCTCGCCCCGCGCGAGGACTTTTTGCTTCGCCTGCCGGAGCGGTTCCGGCTGGACATCCGCTACGTGAAGCACGCGTCGGCCTACAAGGCCGGCTTCTACCCCGGGATGCGGCGGCTGGACAGCCACACCCTGCGCTTCGAGACCGACGCGTGGGACGAGGCGCTGCGGATGATGCTGTTCTGCCTGTGACTTCCAAGATTATGCTCTGTGAGGTGAAAATATGAATGGTTTTCCCATCGGCATCCTGCTGGAGTCCCTGCGGCTCCCGTTCCCGCAGGCGCTGGACGCCGCGCGTAGCCTGGGTGTCCAGGGGGTCCAGGTATACGCGACCAACGGCGAACTGTCCCCCGACAGGCTCACCCCCGCCGCCAAGAGGGATTTCCTCAAACAGGTGAAGGACCGCGGCCTCGTGGTCAGCGCGGTGTGCGGCGACCTGGGGCACGGGTTCGGCGACCCGTACCAGAACCCGATGCTCATCGGGCGGTCCAAGCGCATCCTCGACCTCTCAAAGGAGTGGGAATGCGGCATCGTCACCACGCACATCGGCGTCGTGCCGCCGGACCCGGACCACCCGCGCTACAGGGTCATGCAGGACGCCTGCGGCGAGCTGGCGCGGTACGCCGACGGCATCGGCTGCCGCTTCGCGGTGGAGACGGGGCCGGAGACCGCGGCCACGCTCAAGGGCTTTCTCGATTCGTTGGGCTCGCGCGGGGTGTCGGTCAACCTGGACCCTGCCAACCTGGTCATGGTGACCGGCGACGACCCGGTGCGGGCCGTGCATACGCTGAAGGACTACATCGTCCACACGCATGCCAAGGACGGCGTCAAGCTGTTCGACAAGGACCCGGAGAAGGTTTACGGCATCGTGCGCGACGACGCGCTGGTGACCGACCATGCCTTCAGCGAGGTGCCGCTGGGCGAGGGCGGGGTGGATTTCCCGGCCTACCTCGCCGCGCTGCGCGAGGTGGGGTACAAGGGATTCCTCACCATCGAGCGCGAGGTCGGGGACGACCCGGCGGGGGACATCCGCAAGGCGGTCGCCTTCCTGCGGGGCCTCATGGGCTGACGGGCCGTTTCCGCCAAACGGAAATGGTTAGCCAATCATAGAAAAGTTGTGCGCCCCGGTAGACACAGAAGTACAAATTGTGCTATTCTCCACCATGGCGCATACGCGGGGTACGCCCCGCGCATCACTTGACGGCGGGGGTATATGGACAGAACGCAAGCCACGGCGAAAGCCCGGGCGTTGGTCAGCCGCATGACGGCCGAGGAAAAGGCGTCGCAGCTCCGCTACGACGCGCCGGCCATCCCCAGGCTGGGCATCCCCCAGTACAACTGGTGGTCGGAGGCGCTGCACGGCGTCGCACGTGCCGGCACCGCGACGGTGTTCCCGCAGGCCATCGGCCTGGCCGCCACGTTCGACCCGGAGTTCCTGCGCGAGATCGCAGGGGTCATCGCCGTGGAGGGCCGGGCCAAGTACAACGAGGCAGCGGCGCTGGAGGACCGGAACATCTACAAGGGCCTCACGTTCTGGTCACCGAACATCAACATCTTCCGCGATCCCCGCTGGGGCCGCGGCCACGAGACATACGGCGAGGACCCGTTCCTCACCTCCAGGCTGGGCGTAGCGTTCGTCAAGGGCCTGCAGGGCGACGGGGAATACCTCGCCGCCGCGGCGTGCGCGAAGCACTTCGCGGTGCATTCCGGGCCGGAGTCGCTGCGGCATGAGTTCGACGCCGTCGCGTCCCAGAAGGACCTGTGGGAGACGTACCTCCCCGCGTTCGAGGCGCTGGTCCGCGAGGCGGAGGTGGAGGCCGTCATGGGCGCGTACAACCGCGTCAACGGCGAGCCCTGCTGCGGCAGCCCCACGCTGCTGAAGGACATCCTGCGCGGCCAGTGGGGCTTCGGCGGCCACGTCGTCAGCGACTGCTGGGCCATCAAGGACTTCCACGAAGCCCATCACGTGACCGACACCGCGCCGCAGAGCGCCGCGCTGGCCATCAGGAACGGCTGCGACCTCAACTGCGGCAACACCTACCTGCACCTGCTTGCCGCCCTCAAGGAAGGCCTCGTCACCGAGGACGACCTTACGCAAGCGTGCGAGCGGCTCATGGCCACCCGCTACCGCCTGGGCATCCTGGACGGGGCCTCCACCCCGTGGGACGGCCTGACCCTCATGGACAGCGACACGCCGGAGCACGACGCGCTCTCGTACCGCGCCGCCTGCCGCTCCATGACGCTGCTGAAGAACGACGGCATCCTGCCGCTCAAGGCGGATTCCATCCGCACGGTCGCGGTCATCGGCCCCAACGCCGACAGCCAGGCCGCGCTGGAGGGCAACTACACCGGCAAGTCCTCGCGGTACACGACGTTCCTGGAGGGCATCCGCCAGGCGTTCGAGGGCAAGGCGCGCGTGCTGTACGCGCTGGGCTCGCAGCTGTTCAACGACAGCGACAGCCCCATCACCGAGAAGGACACGCGCCACAGCGAGGCCATCGCCGCAGCCAAACACGCCGACGTGGTCATCCTGTGCCTGGGGCTGGACGCCACGCTGGAGGGCGAGCAGAGCGACACGAGCAACGCCTTCGTCGCCGGCGACAAGCGCGACCTCGAATTGCCCCCGACCCAGGCCCGCCTGCTGAGCGCGGTCTGCGCGACGGGCAAGCCCGTGGTCACCGTGCTGGCGTGCGGCAGCGCGCTGCGCGTGGAGGAGGGCAACGCCATCCTGTGGGCCGGGTATCCCGGGCAGGCAGGCGGCAGGGCGCTCGCGGACATCCTGCTGGGCAGGGTGTCGCCCTCGGGCAAGCTGCCGGTCACCTTTTACAGAAGCGTTGAGGACCTGCCGGAATTCACCGACTACGCGATGGAAAACCGCACCTACCGCTACTTCGGGGGCGAACCGCTCTACCCGTTCGGGTACGGGCTTTCGTATTCCCGGTGCAGGACGTCCAACGCGGTGTACGGGAACGGGTCCGTCGCCGTGGACATCGAGAACCAGGGCGGCATGGACGCCGAGGAGGTCGTGCAGGTTTACGTGAAGAACGACCATCCCGACGCCCCGCGCAACCCCGTGCTCTGCGCATTCCTGCGCGTGGCCCTGGCGCCCGGAGAACGGAAAAGCGTGCGCCTGCCGCTGTCCCCCCTGGCGTTCACCGTGGTGGGGGATGACGGCGTGCGGCGCGAGCACACAGGGGCGCGCACGCTGTACGTCGGCACCTCCCAGCCCGACCCGCGCAGCCGCGAACTCACCGGACAGGAGTGCCTGACGCTGCGCATCCAGTAAACCAGTATCTTTTGAAGGGGTAGGGTATTTATTTATGGACCAGGTATATTTGATCCCCAGCATCCAGTATTTCGTCAAGCGGGTCTGCACGCCGTCGTGGGTCATCAAGCGCCAGCGCATCGATTTCCACGACCTGACCTACATCGTGGGCGGCAAGGGCGAGTACGTGCTGGACGGGGTGTCCTACCCGGTGACCGAGGGGGACCTCCTGTACATCCCGCCGGACACGCTGCGCGAGGCGACCACCGACGGCGCCAACCCCATGCGGCTGTACGCGTTCAACGTGCAGCTCGTGGACGCGGATTTCCAGCCCGCGCGCCTGCCGCTTCCCCTCCTGTCGCACATCGGGCGGGACGCGAAGCTGGAGCACCTGTACCTGCGCGTGCAGCAGGCGTACGCCCTTCGCGAGGCGTGCTGCCATATGCAGGCGACCGCGCTGCTGATGGAGATCGTCTGCCGCCTGCTGGACCTCGCCGGCGTCATCCGCGGCGCGGGCGGCGACCCCAGGGTGCAGAAGGCCGCGGCCTACGTGACGGAGAACATCGGCCGCTACATCAGCGCGGGGGAGATCGGCAAGGCCGTCAACCTGCACCCCGGCTACTTCAACAAGCTGACGCTGCGCCACACGGGCATGACGGCCAGCCGGTTCGTCAACAACATCCGCGTCAACCTGGCCGAGGACGCCCTCGCCTACGAGGGGATTTCCGTCGGGGAGGCCGCGCGGAGGTTCGGGTTCTCGGACATCTACCACTTCAGCAAGGTATTCAAGAAGTACAAGGGCTATCCGCCGTCGCTGGCGAAGTCCCTGCTGGGATAAACCAGTATCCGCGCCGTGCGGCGGGTGTTAGGCGCCCGCCTCCGGCGGCTCCGTCCCCGACCTGAAGATGACCTCGCCCGCCGGCGTCCTGACGACGCGGGCGGGCTTTTCCTCATGCCCTCGCACGCGCACGGGCCTGGCATCCCGGATGGCCTTCGGGGTCAGCGCCGCGAACTGGGAAAGCAGGAACTCCTTGCTGACCGGCTCCGTCTGGTGCGGCGCGAGCGCAAGGTCAAACGGCAGGCTCAGCAGATGCGTGAACGACTCCATCCAGGCGCTTAAGCCGAGCGATTCGGGGAAGAAGAGCCAGGTCTGCGGGTTCCAGTTGTCCCCGAGCAGGAGGAGTCGTGGTTCCTCCAGCAGCACGGCAATCGAGCCGGGCGTGTGCCCGGGCGTGTGGACGACGCGCGCGGTGAGGCGCCCAAGGCTGAACGCTTCCCGGTCCAGCAACTTGGGCTCGGGTATTGGTGTACCGAGGAATGCCTCCGGGTCGGGCAGGGCGTGGGGGATGTTCACGGCGATGGTTTCTCGCTGCTCCCTGCCCGTATACTGCCGGAACACCGGCATATCCTCCGCGTGCAGGAAGCTTTCCGGGAAGTGCATCGCCCCCAGCGCGTGGTCGTGGTGCCCGTGGCTGAGCAGGAGGGTGACGGGCAGCGGGGTCAGCGTTTTCACATATTCATATGCATCCCGGGTGCCGTACCCGGCGTCCAGCAGCAATGCGGCCTCGCGCCCCAGGGCGAGGGTCATGTGGACGCCCAGCGGGTCGCGGATGTGGAATACCCCTTGGACGGGCTGGGTGTGCGTGAATTCAGGCATCCTTCGCCCCACCGGCCCGCAGGAAGCGCACGGCTTTCAGGTCCAGCGCCGCGCCGGGCAGGAACACGAGGGATACCTT